>JBFYYZ010000073.1:0-3471 GCA_041309745.1 Bacillota bacterium
CGAATCCAATTTCTATTTCTGATCATTTTTGTAACCCTGCTCTTTTTTATCTTCGGGATTACGGCCGGCGCATTTTACCCGCCAGAGGTGCTGTTCAGCCAAAACAGCGAAAATAGTATTAGTGAAGTCGATCAAGATACCGATGATGAGCCGGATGAAGAAGAAGCTAAACCGGATTTAAGGACGGTTAAGCTGATCGCCGCTGGTAATATCTTTCCCCATACACCCCAGATCGAACAAGCCCATATTGGAGATGGGGTCTATGATTTTACGCCAAGTTTTGAATACATCGCTCCGCTCTTTAAACAAGGCGACATTGTTGTGGCTGACCTGGAAACATCCCAGGCTGGTCCGGAAATCTCTTTTGCTGGAGTGCGTGGTTACACCGGGTTCCCCTTATTCAACTCCCCTCAGGAGCTCTCAGTTGCCCTCCATGAAGCGGGGGTTGACCTGATGACCCTGGGCAACAATCATGCCCTGGATCGTGGCTACGATGGTCTCCTGGTTACGCTGGATCACCTGCACAGCATCGGCGTGAAAACTTTTGGAGCCTATAAAAGTCAGGAAGAAAGAGACCAGATCCTGATTGTTGAACATGATGGCATTGACATTGCTTTTATCGGCTACACATTCAGCACCAACGGGATACCGGTTCCGGAAGGGCATGAGTATTGTGTAAATTTTGCCCCCGGTTTTATTGATTTAACGGAGATTACCGCTGATATCCTCAAAGCCAGGAACAAGGGAGCGGATCTGGTTGCTGTTTTTACGCACTGGGGTGATGACGAATATAACCAGGAGCCGCAACCACAGCGTTTACGGGAGGTTGCCGCGGAACTGGCTGAAGCCGGAGCTGATTTAATTATCGGTGGCCACCCGAAATTTGTTCAGCCGCTGGAATGGTTTTTCAACATGCGTCCGGATGGTTCGGAAAGAGCAACTTTGGCAATCTATTCCCAGGGTACTTTATTATCCAATCAGCACTACCCGGCCAATGTTTCTCCCCGGGTTGAATATCATCTGCTGCTTGACATCGATCTGACAAAAAATATGGACAGTGGTGAGGCGTGGATCAGTAAAGTGGACCATGAAATAACCTGGATCCACCGTCTCTGGCGCCACCGCATCCTCCCCCTCTCTGCTGTGTTCGCCGGCGAACCTGATCAATACAACCTCACTGCGGATCAAGTTGAAGAGCTGCGAATATGGCACGAGCGAACCATAGAAGCTTCTGAAGCATACGGCTATAGTGAAGATAAAACAAAGGCAATGGCCCTGGCCGAACAGATGTACAACAAAGCATACTCTACGGAATAGAGAATACAGGCAAAGGAAGGTACTGTCTTCAATGAAAATCGGTGTCTTTACCGACAGTTATCGTCCCTATACTAGTGGGGTTGTCAGATCTATTGATCTTTTTTCCAGGGAATTTACCAGGCGCGGACATGAAGTCTTTATTTTCGGACCCGACTACCCACTTTCCAATCCGCCAAAAGAAGAAAAAGTCTTTCGTTTTGCTGCTCTTCCAGCTCCGACGATGCCTGATTTCTCGATACCCCTGCCGATTTCCACCCAGTTTAGCCCGACAATTAAAAAAATCGGCCTCGATATCATTCATGTCCATACTCCATTTATTTTGGGCAGTCTGGGTGCCAGAGCTGCCAGGAGACATCGTCTGCCATTGGTCTTTACCTTTCATACCCTTTATGAACAATATGTACATTATGTGCCTTTTGTTGAAGAGGCATCACGCCAGATTGTGCAGTTAATCTGCCGCGATTTTTGCAATCGCTGCAACATGGTTGTTGCTCCGTCACAGTTGGTGGTTAATTACTTACGTCGCATCGGAGTTGAGTCACAAATCGTCAATATCCCGACCGGAATTGAACTTGATGAATTTACTGATCTTAACCCAAGGTGGCTCAAAGAGAATTACGAGATTAGTGAAGATAAAACAGTCCTCCTCTTTGTTGGTCGACTTGGTAAGGAGAAAAATGTATTATTTTTATTAAAATCTTTCCAAGAGATCCACCGCCTTCACCCTGACACCCATCTGGTCTTGGTTGGCAAGGGGCCTCAGGAAGCATCCCTTAAAAACTTTTGCAGAACCAATGGCCTTAACGATTCTGTTACTTTCACCGGAGTGTTACCACGACATCTGATTGTCCACTGTTACGCCAGCGCCGACTTGTTTGTCTTTCCTTCAGTTACCGAAACTCAGGGCCTGGTAATCGGCGAATCTAAAGCTGCCGGATTGCCCGTGGTTGCTGTGCGGGCATACGGACCGGCCGAAATTGTTGTTCACGGTGTAGATGGACTTTTAACCGACCCGACTTTAGCCGCTTTTACCGATGCCATATTGACAATGCTTGCCGATCCGCAGAAGCGTAAACAGATGAGCAACGCTGCGTTAATTAATGCCCAAAAAATATCTTCAGCTCGCTGTGCCGAACAGATGCTGGAAGTCTATGAAGATTTGCTCTCTGACAAATGCTGCGCGCCTCGTAGGTGGGATCAGTACAGCGAAATATTTAAGATTTTTGATTTTTAACCCGTTCTGCAAACTATTGCTTCATTAACTCCTTTTTTAGTATAATCATAAATGCTAATGCGGGATGGTGTAGCGGTAGCACGGATGACTCTGGATCATCAAGCCTAGGTTCGATCCCTAGTCCCGCAGCCATAAAAGTTTAAAGCCCCTGTTTCCAATAGAACAGTGGGTTTTTCACTAAAAGGGGTGAATAAGATTGTTTAACCTGATCGTTGGGATAGTTTTGATTGCGATCTTCTTTTTTCTGTTTTTATGCTTAAAAGCTATTACAACAAGGATAAGTAGCCGGGGTAGAATGTCATTACCAGTTTTTTAAAACTTTAATTCAGGTCAGCGCAGTTCATCCCGGATAAATGCCGCTGCCCTGGTTAACCGTCTAATGGTTTTTTCCTGTCCGAGCAACTCCATAATTTCAAATAAACCGGGACCACCTCCTAAACCGGTAATAGCAAGCCGGACTGGCTGGATTACTTTGCCGGCCGGTATTTCGTTCTTGACGCAGTAATCGTTAAAGTGGCTCTCTGTAGAATGCCGGTCAAAAGTATTAAGCTCCTGCAGCTGCCCGGCAATCTCGTTTAAAATATTAGCGGCGCCTTCTTTCTTAAAAACTTTTTCCAGCGCTTTCTGATCGTAAGGAAAATCGTCCCCGTATAAATAGAAAGATAGATCAGCAAGCTCCACCAGGGTTTTTCCCCTTTCCCTGACCAGAGCAATCACTTTAGATAAGTATTGAAGTTCATCCTCGCCGGCTGTTTCCGGCAGGAAACCTTGCTTAACAAAAAAAGGACGCGCCTCCTCTGTTAATTTTTCTAGTTCACAGTCGCGTATATACTGACCGTTCATCCAGACAAGCTTTTCGGTATCATAAACAGCTGCGGTTTTTCCCACTTTTTCCAAATTAAAAAGTTCAATCATCTGAG
>JBFYYZ010000074.1:0-3130 GCA_041309745.1 Bacillota bacterium
AAAAAAGTAAGTAAGTATAAACTGGGAGAACAACCGAAAGAATCTGTCTACTGGCAGAACAGATCTTATCAGGAACGGCTCGCTGCATTAGAAGAAATACGCACCGAGTATAACTCATGGAGATACAATGCTGAGCAAAGATTTCAAAGAGTTTATCGCATTATTAAACAATCATGATGTTCAATATCTGATCGTTGGCGGTTATGCCGTAGCTATTCACGGGTATCCTCGCTATACAAAGGATCTTGACATATGGATTGCTTTATCGCCGGAAAACGCCGACAAAATTCTTAAAGTACTTGATGATTTTGGGTTTGGCGGGCTGAACTTAACCGCTGAAGACTTTACCCAACCGGATCAAATCATTCAGCTGGGAATTCCTTCTAACCGGATAGACATAATTACATCATTAACCGGTGTTGATTTTAACAACTGCTATGACACCAAACTTACAGTTGATTTCGATGGCGTTGAAATCCTTATAATCGATCGGGTGAACCTAAAAAAGAACAAACTAGCCACCGGTCGACCACAAGATTTGGCCGATGCTGAAAATATTTGATTTAAGCATCTGGTTGCTTCCGGCAGGGGATTCGTATCAAGCTGCCTTGAGCTCTGCTTCTCAGCTTAACTAAATCCGGTATATTCAGAATAGCTCCTTTGTAAGAAATTCGTATAATGAGTATATCTCTTGGTATCTGCACTAACAAGGTGGGCAAATCAGATTAATTTTTAATCTTACAAAGAAAGGCCACAGGTTTATTTCCCGTGGCCCTTCTGTCAATAGGAATTGCAATGAACCAGAGCTGCATCAAGCCATTCTGTGCTGTAAAATAAATTTCTTATGCACTTTTTCAAGAAGAACAGCCGCCAACAGTCATTTGCTGCTTTATCTGCTACCGGAACTGTTGCCGCTCCTCCCGATCAGAAACACAAGCAGTAAAACTATAACAAGCACCGACGCCGCCAGAATCCAAAAGTAAGGACTGCTGGTATTAAAAACTCCCTCACTGCTTTCGCCACTGTCTATCTCAACATTTACTACAGGAACCTGATCTCCTTCACCTTCATCCTGTCCTGTTACCAACCCTGGGATCAAAAGCATTATAACAATAAGAAGAACTACTACCGATTTCCTAAGCTGTCTTGGATCAACCATTTTTTTAAACCCCCTTTAATATGCTGTGTAACAATTATCAAGTATTGAAGCTCAATTGACACACTGAATTTCACTCTCACACTTGTTAAAAGTAACGCTATTCAAGTTAAAGCCAGCGTAATGTCGCAGTTACCCCCTTCCTATCACTATTTAGGGTTATTCTAATAACACTCCTATCTACTAGATGATATAAAAGCAAATCCCCATAAATCTATCAGCAAAATACCCATCTTTTGGTAAGCTGTGTGTCAAGTTATCAAGTTATTCAAACAGCAGCATATGGAGATTTTCTCCACGAATTAACTCTGCGTGGTGTGGTATCATATTTACACAGTTAGTGAGCGCGTAAAGCGGTGTTTATAGAAAAAGAACGGAGGAATGGGGTTTATGCAAAAAGAAATCAAGAGCGGCTCCGATTTATTCGACGACCAGGGCAACCTGAACCAGACCGGGTGGGCAAAGCAACTGCTGCTGAAATACAACCGGGAAAAGATGCGGGCGAGCCTGCTCAGGTTAAAGGAATGGGATTGCTACTGCATCTTGAATCCCGAGTTCCAGCTGAACTTGATCGTGTCAGATGTGGGCTACTTTGGGATGGCTAATGTGAATTGGCTGGATTATCAGGCTAATAAGTTTAAAAGCACCATGGCACTTAAGCTTTTAACCCGGGGCAATTTAAACTTACCGCCTACGGCGGATACCGGAGATGTGGAGTTTTCAAAAGGCGACAGCTGGATAAAATTTAAACATATTCCCGGTGAATTTTCACAACGGGAGCTGACCTTTGATTTCCCCGGGTATGTATTTGAAGATCGCAAAGGGATCTCCGGCCGGATAACCCTGACCCGGGATCCAAAAGACGATACCATGGTCAACGTGATCCCTTTTAAAAACCCGAAGCATTTTGTTTATGTCCAGAAAATTGTCTGCTTGCCCGCCGTAGGCGTGGTGCAGCTGGGCGGGGACCGCTACGAATTCAAGGGAGCGGAAAACGATAGCTATGCCGCCCTTGATTGGAGCCGCGGCGTATTTCCTTACCACACACAGTGGTGGTGGTCCTACGCCTCAGGCATGGTGAACGGGAAGCCTTTCGGCTTTAATATCGACTACGGTTTCGGCACCGAATCCAGTAAAAGCATGCTCTTTTATGATGGTAAAGGCCATCACTTAGACAAGGTCACTTACACCTTCGACGAAAAAGATCCCCGCAAGCCCTGGCGCTACAGCAGCAGCGACGGTCGGGTTGACCTTCAGCTTCAACCCGTCTACAGCAACGAGGAAGATACAAATCTTCTGCTATTGCGGTCCGGGGGGATCCACGCCTACGGGTTCATCACGGGCAAAGTTGTGCTGGACGACGGGACAAAGCTTTCAATTGAGCGTGCGGATCGGGTCTTCGGCTCCGCCGAATACTGCAAGCATCGCTGGTAGAGGAATTAATAATAATTTGTTGAATGTATTTGAGCAACTACAAATACTCATAGGGAAGGGCATGAGGGCATGTATCGCATATTATTGGCAACCGATGGTTCCAAAAGCATGAAGAGGCTTGTTGAGGAAGTTTTAACGATTGCCGCCGCCGTTAAAGCGGAAGTTACTATTTTAAATGTAATCGAGCATAATGACTATAGCTACATGGCAAAGACCCCTTATACTGTTGAAGTCAGTAATGATGTTAACAAACAGCTGAAGGTGGAAGCCGACAGAATTGTCGATGAGGCAGCCCGACCTTTTAGGGATAACGGGCTAACCGTTAAGACAGAGGTCGTTGATGGAGACCAATCACCGGCGGATGTTATCTGCGATGTGGCCTCCAAGGGCGGGTACAACCTGATCGCAATTGGCAGCAGGGGGCTTCGGGGAGTGAAAGAACTTTTTCTTGGCAGCGTTAGCAACAAGGTTGCGCACTTAAGCTGCACCAGCGTTCTGATCGTCAGGTAGCTTTATCTAAAATTTTTGTTTCAACCAGGG
>JBFYYZ010000075.1:0-6286 GCA_041309745.1 Bacillota bacterium
CAGTTAGCGATCAGATCATGGCTTTTATGGATTTAATCGCAAAGATGATCAATCATTTGGTGATGCAAATCAGAAATTATAGTGCTCGTAAAATAGCGATCCGGGAAGAAAAAGAAAGGATTATTGCCGCATCGCTTAGACAATCAAAAGTTGAACCGGCTGTTGATGAAGTAAATTCTGTTTTGACTCATAATCAGCATAGCAAATTAATTAGGGCTAAAGAAAGTATTGAAGATAGAGATAAGAGTGCAGTCACTTACGAGTATCAGCCACGCATTATATATCCCGAGGCAGATAAAAACAAAGAACCGAATAAAGCGGTCATCCCTAAAGCCAAAGCTATAAACAGGAAAGATTATCAACTGCCTTCGTTTGACCTTCTCTCGCTTCCGGGTGATAACGGTGATCAGCAACAACACAAAAACAGCAAAGAAAGAGCCCGGAAACTGGAGAACACCCTGCTCAGTTTTGGGGTAAAAGCCAAAGTAGTTCATGTCCAGACCGGGCCAACAGTAACCAGGTTTGAGGTACAACCGGAAGCCGGGGTTAAGGTCAGCCGGTTTATCAGCCTGGCTGATGATTTGGCGCTGAACCTTGCCGCACCACTGGTAAGAATTGAAGCACCAATTCCGGGCAAGGCCGCCCTGGGTATTGAGGTGCCGAACAGCAGCATATCACTGGTGCACCTGCGTGAAGTTATGGAAGCCCCGGGTTTTTTAAAAAGTGTTTCACCGCTTACGGTAGGGCTGGGTAAAGATATTACCGGAGTTCCAATCATTGCCGATCTTACTAAAATGCCACACCTGCTGATCTCCGGCGCAACCGGCGCCGGCAAGAGTGTCTGCCTCAACACGATCATCACTAGCATCCTGTACAAGGCTGGTCCGGAACAGGTCAGGTTTATGATGATCGATCCTAAGGTTGTAGAGCTAAGTATCTATAACGGTATTTCTCAGCTGCTAATGCCGGTTTTGACCGATCCGCGAAAAGCTGCCCTGGCCCTGAAAAACATGGTCAGGGAAATGGGCAGGCGCTATGATCTCTTTGCTCAGCTCGGGATCAGAGATATCGGCGCTTACAACGAGATGGCTAACGCGGAAGAAGATCTCGAAAAAATGGCCTACATCGTGGTGGTCATTGATGAGCTAGCGGATCTGATGCTTGTTTCACCTGGTGAAGTTGAGGATTCAATCGCCAGGTTGGCTCAGATGTCAAGGGCAGCTGGTATTCATTTACTTGTAGCCACCCAGAGACCTTCCGTTGATGTCCTGACCGGCATTATCAAGGCTAACATCACTTCACGGATTGCTTTCGCCGTTTCTTCACAGGTTGATTCTAGAACGATCCTCGATATGGCAGGTGCAGAAAAACTTTTGGGGCGCGGCGATATGCTTTTCTACCCGGTTGGGGCAGTAAAGCCGTTTCGCGTCCAGGGCGCGTATGTCAGTGAAATTGAGGTTAAAAGAGTTGCTGATTTTATCCGGGAACAGGGTATCCTGGAAGATAAAGAGTCTTTTGCTTTCATGGAACAGACTGCTGAAGACGAACATGAAACCGAAGACAAGCTCTTTCCGGAAGCGGTCGATCTGGTTGTGAGAACGGGACAGGCTTCAATCTCTTTGTTACAAAGGCGCTTCAGGATTGGTTACACCAGGGCTGCCAGATTGATCGATGATCTGGAACGAAAAGGAATAGTTGGTCCCTTCGAAGGCAGTAAACCAAGGGAAGTGTTAGTAACTGAGGATGAAGTTTCCCGGATAACAGAAGAATTTTTAAAAAAAGATTGAAGAGCAGGGAGTCTTACACTTGATTAAGAGAAATGATTGCCATGAAGTTCCTCCGCATCAGCCTTTTAAGGGACTAAAACTGGCCACCATATCACTGGGTTGCAGTAAAAACAGGGTCGATACTGAAGATGTCTTAGGTTCACTTTGCGCATTGGGTGTTTCATTGACCAGCGATTATAACAGCGCCGATCTAATCATGGTTAATACCTGCAGCTTTATCGAAAGCGCCCAGGAAGAGTCGATTAACACCCTATTGCAGTTGACAGCTAAAACTAAAGATTATAAACCGATCATTTTTGCCGCCGGTTGCCTGGTAGAAACTATTGGTCCAGGAATTATTAATAAAATACCGGAATTAAACGGGGCGATCGGTACACACAGTTATCAATACCTCGAACAGTTTGTCACCATGCTGCTAAAAAACAGGCGGGTGGTTTTTAAAAAAAGCGCCGGCATAAATTATTACGAATCCGCTAATCGTGTTTTAACTACTTCTGCTCACTCGGTCAACATTAAAATTGCCGACGGCTGCAGCAACTGCTGTAACTACTGTTTGATCCCGCAGATCCGGGGATCGTACCGGAGCAGAAAACCGCAGGACATTGTAAACGAAATTGCTTACTTTTTAGCCAACGGGGCACATGAAATATCTCTAATCGCCCAGGATACAACTGCTTATGGCAGTGATCGTCAGGGTTTGCCTGATCTTGCCGGTTTGCTGAAAGAGATTCTGAAACTGGATCAGCAGTTCTGGTTACGCATAATGTACACCTATCCTTCAAGGATTACCGATGAGCTAATCAGTTTAATAGCCGAAGAACCGCGCATCTGTAACTACCTTGACATTCCGATCCAGCATGCCAGCAGCAAAATATTGAATTCGATGGGACGCCATTATAATCAGGAAGAACTGGAACAACTAATCTTTGCTTTGCGGACTAAAGTACCGGATATCACTCTGCGCACCACCTGCATGGTTGGATATCCAGGCGAAGGAACCAGGGAATTTTCTAAACTCATCTCATTTATCAGAAAACAGAATTTTGAACATCTCGGCGCTTTTTCCTTTTCCAGTCAAAAGGGAACGGCAGCTGCAAGGTTGAATGCTTCCGTCCCGATCCGGATCATCAACAAACGGCATCGTCAACTGATGCTCGAGCAGCAGCAAATCAGTTACCGCATAAACCAGAAACGGGTTGGAAAAAGTGAAATAATGATAGTTGATCATCAACTATCCGGGAAAGCCCACTATTATTTCGGCAGAACGGTAAAAGAGGCGCCCGAGGTTGACGGCGGGATTATTTTATATGCTAGAACTAATTTAAAAAGCGGTGACCTGGTTACGGCAAAGATCATAGCAGCACAACCATATGCTCTAATGGCAGTTAAAATGGAAAACCCAAAAAGTTTTTCCCTTAACGAGGTGAACTGAAGTGATCGCCGATATCATTTGTGTGGGTAACGAACTGCTCACCGGATTAATTGAAAACAGCAACAGCGGATACCTGGCCAGGCGGCTCTCGTCATGCGGAATAGCGATCAGGGAAGTTAGAGTCATCGCCGATCAGGAACAGGCTATTAATAAGGCCCTCACTAATGCACTTGACAAGAGTGACCTGGTAATCATCACCGGGGGTCTCGGCCCTACCGAAGATGATTTAACACGGGAGGCTGTAGCATCTTACCTTAATCGCAAGCTGGTTCTTAATAAAGCCTGGCTTGAGCGGATGGAAAGCTTCTTTACTGCACGCGGGGTGACTATGCCTGAGAATAACCGGAAGCAGGCTATGGTTATTGAGGGAAGTACAATTCTAGAAAATGAGCGGGGCACAGCACCCGGAACTTACTTTGAAGATCAGGGAAAAACGATAGTGATCCTGCCCGGTCCGCCAAATGAAATGCAATACATGTTTGAAAAAAGTGTTTTACCGCAAATCAAAATAAACAAAAGTTGCACACTGAGCCTGGTTAAAACCCTAAAGTGTATCGGCATCGGAGAGTCAATCCTTGAAGAAAGAATCAAATCCAGTGGCCGCTGGCATTACTCTCCACTTTCCTACGTGTCCCGTGGACTTGAGGTGGACCTGCAGATCAAAGCCAGCGGCAATTTGCAGGAAGCTGAAGCTGTATTAGCTATAGAGGAAGCAGTAATCAGGCAGATTGTCGGTGATGCAATTTTCGGGTCAGATGATGAGACATTGGAAGATGTTGTGGCTGCCTTATTGTGCACAAAAAAGAAAACCCTGGCGGTAGCAGAATCCTGCAGCGGAGGTCAGCTCTCGGACAGGATAACTGACATTGCAGGCAGCTCAGAGTATTTTAAAGGTGGAATCGTGGCTTATAGTATTGAATCTAAGGTTAAAATACTCGGGCTTTGCTTAGAGCAGTTGCACAGGGATGGGGTTGTAAGCGAAAACACAGCGGTTGCCATGGCAAAGGCAGTGCGAGAGCGGTTTGGCAGTGACTATGGTATTGGTATTACGGGACTGGCCGGACCAGGCAGTGATCAAAGCGGAAAGGCGGTTGGCCTGGTCTATATTGCCGCTGCTGATCAGAACGAAACACTGACCCGCGAATATACCTATGGCGGAGGCAGGCGGGCTGTGAAAGAAAGATCGGCCCAGATAGCGCTCAGCTTGCTGCGGTTATTATTGCTTGGCCAGTAATATTCGTGAGAATTGGAGGGATCAAAGATGCGCCTTTTTATCGCCTGCGATTTATCCCAGGCTCAAAAGCATGAGCTGGAAATAATCCAGCATAGAATGACTAGCTATTTGTCAGGAGTCCGCTGGGTTAAACCACAGGGACTGCATCTAACCCTTTCTTTTCTCGGTGATACAGATCACAAATTAATCGATCCGCTAAAAATAATGCTTGAAAAAGTTGCTGCAACCTCTAATCCATTCATTCTTAAATTTGGTGGATGTGGGGTATTTCCAAATCTTTCGAAGGCCAGGGTTCTCTGGATTGGAGTAAGTGAGGGTGAAGAGGCGCTACAAAACATCAAAAAAGAACTTGAATACGGCCTTGAGAGTTTAGGTTTTGAAGCCGAAAAGCGCCCCTATAAACCGCATCTCACTTTAGGCCGGATGCGCTATCCTGTAGAGGAGAAAATGACCAGACGCTTTCTTGAGGAAGCCGGAGAATTCTGTTCTTCTACAGTAAAAGTTTCGAAGCTGGTGCTCTATGAAAGCCGCCTTACAGCTCATGGAGCTTACTACTATCCGCAGGTTGAAGCGGATCTTAAAATACCATTTTGAATGAGCAGCTGGGCAGGAAATAATCTAAATAAGTTGAAATAGGCGATAAACAAAAAAAGAGGAGGACATCCAGTTGGAAAAAGAAAAAGCTCTAGAAGTTGCCCTGTTACAGATTGAAAAGCAGTTCGGTAAGGGTTCGGTCATGAAACTGGGCCAGAAAGTAAAATACGAGATAGCAACAATTCCAACCGGCAGCCTCGCTCTCGATGCTGCATTAGGTATCGGTGGCGTGCCAAGGGGCAGGGTTGTTGAGATATTCGGACCGGAATCATCCGGCAAGACTACAGTGGCGCTGCACATCATCGCTGAAGCACAAAAAAAAGGCGGTTATGCCGCTTTTATCGATGCAGAACATGCCCTTGATCCACAGTATGCCACCAATCTGGGCGTTAATCTTGATGAACTGCTGGTCTCCCAGCCGGATACCGGAGAGCAGGCCCTCGAGATAGCAGAAGCATTGGTGCGCAGCGGTGCAATTGACGTCTTAGTTATCGACTCGGTGGCGGCGCTGGTTCCCAGGGCGGAGATTGAAGGAGAGATGGGTGACACCCATGTGGGACTGCAGGCCAGGTTAATGTCACAGGCTTTGCGTAAGCTGTCCGGGGCAATCAGCAAGTCGCGGACCTGTGCCATATTCATCAATCAGATTAGGGAAAAGGTTGGCGTTATGTTTGGAAACCCCGAAGTAACCCCGGGTGGCAGGGCTTTGAAGTTTTATTCTTCGGTCAGGCTGGACGTGAGAAGAATTGAGTCGTTAAAACTTGGTTCAGATCAGATCATTGGCAACCGGACCAGAGTTAAAGTGGTTAAAAATAAAGTAGCACCTCCATTTAAGATAGCAGAATTTGACATAATATACGGAACCGGTATTTCCAAAGAAGGTTCGCTGATCGACATGGGTATCGAACACCAGGTTATTAATAAGAGTGGAGCTTGGTATTCATACGGGGATGAAAGGCTTGGCCAGGGTCGTGAAAATGTCAGGGATTTCTTAAAAGATAATCCGCAGATGCGTGACGAAATTGAACAAAAAATCCGGGAGACTGCCGGTCTGCCGCTGCCAAATAGTGAAGCAGTAGCTGATGACAATAAAGAGGAGGAGTAACAGGTTTTTGCTATGTCGGAACATGATGAAAGGATCAGAAAGGCCCGCACACAGCTTTTTCGCTATCTGTCTTACAGGGCCAGAACGGGCCATGAAGCAGCAGCATATTTAAAGCGGAAAGGTTATGCTGAATG
>JBFYYZ010000076.1:0-2774 GCA_041309745.1 Bacillota bacterium
ACCAAGCCTTCATTTTATTATTACTTTAAGAACAAAAAGGATTTATATTTAACCTGTCTGGGTAGTATTTTTGACGCCTTCTCAAAAAGTGCGCTGGACAGTATTCGCCGGGATATTACACCGCTCGGCAGGCTGGAGAAACGCTGGAAAGCAGGACATGCCTACTCGGGTCGGGTTCTGACCTCGATCAACCTTTTAAAAGATTCACTGCGGCAGGAAGATCAGGAAGAGCGCACCAGAGCGGTAGAAATCCTGAGAAAAGCCTGGGTTGACCCGCTGGCCAGGGATCTTGATCGGGGTATTAAAAGTGGGGCGATCCGGCCGATAAACAGCGAGATCGCCAGTTTTGCGATGATCTCGATGCTTGACACTTTCTCCTATCGTGAGATTTTAGATCAGAAATACGGGGCTGAGCAGGTTCTGGAGGCGGTTTACGATATTGTTCTGCACGGCCTGCTGCCGGTAGACGAGTTAGGGTAATTCAACTTTAATCGAGGTAGAACGTTAATTAGAATATAAATGACGGGGTCGAAACCCCGTCACTGGTTAGTTTACTGGTGCGAGCGAGAGGACTTGAACCTCCACGGGCGTTAAGCCCACTAGGTCCTGAACCTAGCGCGTCTGCCGTTCCGCCACGCTCGCATCATTTCCTGCCTTGTTATTATAACCACTCTTCTGATGCTGATCAAGTGGCTGATAGAAATTTTTGGCGATCTGCGCTCAGTTTATAAATTTTGGAGGAGCAAGGATTTTCAGTGCTCCCGGCTTAATACTAATTTCCACTGGAAGCTTACCGGTCACCTCTCCATCAATCTGCACCGGCACCTGGTGATCGGCTTCAATCTTGAAGTAGTCAGTTCTGGTTGTAATGACCGCAGCGTGGTCAAGATGCCTGCCAACCATGGCCTGAAAAGCCAGCAAAGTTGTTTCAGGGTTGGTCAGCCTGCGAATGATGATCAGGTCGAGCTTGCCATCATCAATATCTGCCTGCGGAGCAATCGAAAAGCCGCCCCCGTAATAGGAGCCGTTTGCCACCAACACCAGCAGTGTATTTTTCTGTTCAATCTCCCACTCGGCGCAATCGATTCTGGTGCAGAAATGATCGAAGTGCGTTAACTCGTCAAAAAAGGCAAGAACATAAGCAGTGTAACCTTTGATCGCTTTATACTTTTTCGAAGCCATCTCGGCGACAGCGGCATCAAATCCGATCCCGGCGACATTTAAAAAATATGTGCCGTTGATCAGACCCAGATCAATACGGCGCGGCTTCCAGCTGCTCAAACCCTGCAGCACTGCTTGCCACTGCCCAGGCAGAGCGCAGGAGCGCCTGAAACCATTTCCCGTGCCGAGAGGAATAACAGCAAAGACAGTTTGGTCGGGATCGATACCGTTTACCACTTCACACAATGTCCCATCGCCGCCAACGGCTACAACCAACTCGGCCCCTTCTTTAACTGCTTTAGCGGCCAAAGTTGTTCCATCACCGCTGTAGCTGGTAAAATACACTTTATACTGCTGGCCGGACCGATCAAGCTTTTCGGCAATATGTGGCCAGGTCTTCCCGGCATGCCCTGCCCCGCTGGTAGGGTTGACCACAAAAGCAGTTTTGTAAGGTATGTTAAGCTTTCGGTCAGTATAGTCCACTAATCTATCTCTTTAGCCTGATCACTCTTCAATTTTATCTTTCGCTTTCGATCCAACGGCTAGCGGTAGCAGGTGCTTTAATTCGATTGGCAGCGGAAAGGCGATAATGGAACCCTGCTGACTGGCAATTTCAGGCAGGGTGCGCAGCAAGCGAACATAAAATCCACCTTCTTCGGAATTAAGGATCTTCGCCGCTTCGGCAATCTTGCCGGCGGCCTCTTTTTCGCCTTGGGCCTGGACAATAACAGCCCGCCGTTCACGCTCTGCAGTCGCCTGCCTTGATATGGCCTTTTGTAGTGCCTCGGGAATGACGACGTCCTTAATCTCCACCGCTGTTACCTTGATGCCCCAGGGATCGGTCGCTTCGTCCAGGATGCTTTGGATCTTCTGATTTAGTTTGTTCCGCTCTGAGAGCAGTTCATCAAGGTCAGCCTGGCCGGCCACACTCCTGAGAGTAGTCTGAGCCAGTTGCGCGGAAGCCATTTTGTATTCTTCTACGTTGTTGACCGCCCGGTTTGGATCAATAACCCGGTAATAAACAACGGCGTTTACACTGGTTGTAACGTTATCACGGGTGATCACTTCCTGGGTCGGCACGTCAAGGGTGATAATCCTCAGTGAAATGCGAACAAATCGATCAACGACCGGGATCATAAATACCAGTCCGGGACCCTTTTGGCCAATCAGGCGGCCAAGGCGAAAGACAACCAGGCGCTCATACTCCCGCACTACTTTTAAAGCTGATGCCACGAAGAAAAAAAGGATCAGGATAATGGGAATCAATAAACCACTGCTAAAAAGAAGATCTAACATTTTATTTACCTCCCTTATTTTTTTGTTTAAAATTCAAGCAACTTAATCTTTTCCCAAAACGGTTTTACGGTCAGCTTTAAGTGGTTTGACCCAGAGGATCATATTTTCAGAGCCGACAACTTCAACTTCCGTTCCGGATGCTATTTCTGTTTCGTCAACGCTTCTAGCCTTCCAGAGTTCCCCCCTGGACTTAATCATCCCTTCCGGTTTCAGGTCGCTTACGGTTACTCCTTTTGGTGGCAGGTTAAAAAAGTCACTGCCATCACTGAAGCGGCGCCGGCTGTCAATGATTCGCTGGACAATAAAGATCATAATGA
>JBFYYZ010000077.1:0-13517 GCA_041309745.1 Bacillota bacterium
CCTTTTGTTGGTACCGTTTGGAAGGATGTTTTTTCATTCGTCTTTTTAATACTATTTTTAATTTTTAAGCCAAATGGGATCTTAGGACGTATCGAAAGTGAAAGGATGTAGCGCCCTATGGAAGAAATAACACAAAAAGATAAAGCTCTTAATCCCTTTGAAAAAATTGTTGAAAAACTATACGATCTTTTTGACAATAATATGCTGCGCTACTCTGTGTTGGCTGTGATGTTTATTTTTCTGATCTACCTGCCGTTTTCATCAAGCCGTTTTACACAGGAAATTATGACCAATATGTTTTTCTATGTTGTAGTTTGTCTCGGCTTAAACATTATTATCGGATTCGCCGGCTTGCTGCACCTTGGCTACGCCGCCTTTTTTGCGGTTGGCGCCTACGTGACAGGAATTATGAGCGCAACGTATGGCATCAATTTTTGGGTAACCCTGCCGTTTAGTATCCTGGCAGCAATCATTGCCGGCCTGGCTATTGGCGCTCCTACTTTACGATTGCGCGGCGATTACTTAGCGATTGTCACTTTAGGTTTTGGAGAAATCATTCGTTTAACTGCCCGCAACATTTCCATAACCGGTGGAGCCGTAGGATTAATTGGCATTGAAAGACCAGTATTATTTGGCATTGTGCTGAACCAGATCTCACATTTTTATTACATGTTTTTCATCATGTCGATTATTGCGATTTTCATATCTTATCGGCTTCATAATTCAAGGCTGGGCAGAGCCTGGCAGTATATTCGTGAGGATGAGGATGCCGCTGCGGCGATGGGCATTAACGTTGTTTCCACCAGGCTTTCAGCCTTCATCATCGGTTCCTGCTTCGGCGCTGTCGCCGGTTCTTTCTACGCTGCTAAAATGACAGCGATAACTCCGGAATCTTTTATGTTTTTACACTCGGTAATGATCCTGTTGGCTGTTGTTTTGGGTGGTATGGGGAAAATTCCCGGTGTTGTTTTAGGCGCTATTATCGTGACATTATTTCCAGAACTATCAAGAGATATTGGCCAATACAGAATGATCATATTTGCTGTGGTTCTTTTAGTTCTGATGTTGTATAGACCACAAGGTCTTTGGCCTGAAAGGCAGGGCATAGCAAATAAAAACGTATAATGGGGTGTTGCAGTGGCGCTACTTGAGATAAAAGACTTAACCTTACGCTTCGGCGGTTTATGTGCGGTTAATAACCTGTCACTGGAGATTGAAGAGCATTCAATACGTAGTTTGATAGGGCCGAACGGTGCCGGTAAAACTTGTGTTTTTAACTGTCTTACAGGTTTTTACAAGCCAAGTGGCGGCGAAATGATCTTTCAAGGTGAGAGCATATTTAACCAGAAACCTCATATTATCACTCACATGGGCATGGCCCGTACTTTTCAGAATTTGCGGCTCTTTAAGCAGTTGAATGTTATGGAAAACGTGATGTCGGGAATGCACTGCCGAACCCGCGCCGGTTTTTCCACTGCCGTTTTACGAACCAAAGGCCAACAATTGGAAGAAAAACATATCCGTGAAGTAGCGGAAGAATGCCTCGATTTTGTCGGTATTCTCGATAAAAAACACTACATGGCTAAGAACCTGCCCTACGGTGATCAGAGACGGGTAGAGTGGGCGCGGGCGCTTGCCACCCAGCCCAAATTGCTTTTGCTTGACGAGCCGGCAGCCGGTCTGAACAGGGAAGAGAAATCCAAGCTAGTTGAATTAATCGCCCGTATTCGTGACGAACGGAAGATAACTATCTTTCTGATTGAGCACGACATGGGTTTGGTAATGAAGATTTCGGAGAAGATCTTTGTTATTGATTACGGAACTAAGATTGCCGAAGGTACAACCAAAGACGTGAGGGACAACCCACGGGTGATTGAAGCTTACCTTGGTAAAGAAGAACAGGAGGATGCCGTATGAGCGAAGTAGTTCTGGAGCTTAAAGGTGTTGAAACGCGCTATGGTCAGATATACGCTTTGCGCGGCGTCAATTTTCAGGTAAAAAAAGGCGAGATTGTTACTTTGCTCGGGGCGAATGGTGCCGGTAAAAGCACAACATTAAAGACCATTTCCAGCCTGGTACCGGCCAGCGCCGGCCAGGTGTTTTTCATGGGCAAGGATATAACCCACGATCAGCCCCATTCGATTGTGGAGATGGGTGTAATCCATGTGCCTGAAGGCCGGATGATTTTTAAGGAGCTTACTGTTCGCGAAAACTTAGAGCTTGGTTCATTCACGCTGAAAGATAATGTAGAACGGAACAAGCGCATTGAAAAAGTTTTTGAAAAATTCCCGGTGCTGAAAGAGAGGCACAAGCAGATGGGTGGTTTTCTGTCCGGGGGCGAGCAGCAGATGCTGGCGATTGGCCGGGCGATGATGACTGAGCCTAAAGTACTGATGCTTGACGAGCCGTCAATGGGCCTGGCGCCAATTTTAGTGCAGACGATAATGGATATGATCAGGCAGATCAATGATGAGGGAACTACAGTGTTGCTTGTTGAACAGAATGCCAAGGCAGCGCTTAAATTGGCTGACCGCGGTTATGTGCTCGAGACCGGTGAAGTTGTAATGGAAGGCGATGCAGAAGTCCTGAGTAAAGATGAAAGTATTGTTAAGGCCTACCTTGGCGAATAATAACAAGTAGATTACCGGAGTATTTTTTGGAGTGAATAAGCGATTCTAAATAGCAAGCAAGCTGGATATGTTTTGATGTCACTTCTTGTGCTATTAATTTTTCTGACCGGCCCGTTAGGGGCATCGGCAGCAGCTGATGAACCGGTGATTGAAGAAAATGTCCTCTATTATTTCTGGGGGCTCTGCCCGATCTGCAGCAAGCCGGAAGATCATGTCGGGCTGTTTGACAATTACCCGGTTGAAGTTATCATATACGAAGTTTTTCATGATGAAGCAGGAAGAAATAAGTACGATCAGATCAGCGAAGAGCTTGGCATAACCGTAATGGGCTTCCCAACTCTGGTCTATAATGATCGCTACTGGCTCGGTTTCTCCGAAACTACTCAGGCAGAAATCATTACCGCAATCGAAGCTTCGCTGGAACAGAGGGAAGTTGAAAGCGAAAGCAGTATTATCCGCTTACCGTCAGTCGGCGAAGTTGATCTTCAGGCTGCGCCGATTTTACTGACCACTGTACTAATTGCCTTTCTCGACGGCTTTAACCCCTGTTCACTTTTTGTGCTGACTTTTCTGCTGGCCATCATTATTCACTCTGCTTCCCGCAAAAAGATCTTTTTGATCGGTTTTACTTTTCTGCTGGTTACTTCTGCCGTTTATGGTTTGTTCATGCTTGGTATTCTCAACATCATGGTTTTTGCCACCCGCCTCTTTTGGATCCGCAACATTATTGCCGCTCTGGTTATAGTCGTAGGTTTGTTCGGCATCAAAGATTTTTTAGTAGCCAAGGAAGGTTTGACTTTTTCCATACCGGAAAAGCACAAATCAAAGTTTTACAAGCAGGTCAGGCGAATATTCTATACCGACTCTGTCCTGCCGATGATCGGCGCTACGGCTGTAATGGGAGTGGGGATCGCCCTGGTTGAGCTGCCCTGCACGGCCGGCTTTCCTTTTATCTGGAGCACAATTATTGCCGGCATGGACCTTTCAGCCAACTATTTTGCGCTGTTGTTCGCAATTTATTTGTTGATTTATCTGCTGGACGAAATCGTAATCTTTCTGGTGGCAGTGATTAAAATGCGATCGACAAAAATGACGGAAGAGCAGGGAAGAACCCTTAAGCTGGTAGCCGGAACATTAATGCTGGTACTGGGCCTCATCCTGCTAGTCAGGCCTGAATATATGGAGAGCATTACAGGTTTAGCAGCCACTTTCGGAGCTGCTTTTTGGGTTACTTTAATTATCTACCAGCTAAAAAAGCTATATGTTAAGAAAAGATCATAGACGAGGCCAGGTATCACTTATCCTGTACCCTTCCGGCCAGGGGTCAGTTGGATCGACGATATGCTGGTGAGTTCCTGTAATCCAGGCTTGCCCGGAAATCAGCGGGTAAATAGCCGGCTGCTCACCAACCCTGGTCAGGGAATCAATTGTGCAATAAAAACGGGAGTCGATGATCGACTCGCCGATGTATTGGTCACCGGGCTGTAAAAGTCCCTGATGGTGCAGTAAAGCCATGCGGGCAGAACATCCGGTTCCCGTGGGGCTCCGATCGAGTTTTCCCGGTTGAATGACAACGGTGTTGCGCCCGAGTAAGCTACCGTTCTCTTTGGTCAGGGGGGCCGCAATCTGACAAAATGAGATGTGGCTCCAATCGGGGTTTTCAGGGTGATAAAAACCAAGCTGTTCATTGGCGGCATTGGTAATTTTTATACCTGTCTCGACTAGATCCCGGGCTTCATCGGCAGTAATTTTAAACCCAAGGCTTTCGGCATCGACAATTACGAAACTATCGCCGCCATAAGCTGTATCGACTGTTAATGTGCCAATTCCCATAACTTCCAGCCGGGCAGATGTTTTGTCAACAAAAGAGGGGACGTTACGAACGGTGACCCTGGTTACCTTTCCAGCCTCACAACGGGCCACTACCTCGATCAATCCTCCCGGCGGTTCCAAAACCATCTTGGTTTCCGGTTCTTCCATTGGAATAATTCCAGTTTCCAGCAGCACTGTTGCGACACAGATTGAGTTAGAACCTGACATCGGTGGTGTATCTTCAGGCTCCATGATGATCCAGCCCATCTGTGCTTTCGGGTTTTTTGGCGGCACAAGAAGGTTAATATGGCGAAAGACACCACCGCGTGGCTCGTTGAGCATCAGATTCCTCAATTTTTGATCTGTAGCAATAAAGCGGGATTGTTCCCAAATTGTCTCACCGGGAGGTGGAGCAACTCCACCGACAATTACATCTCCGACTTCTCCTTCAGCATGACAGCTAACCACATGGATAACCTGTTTTGCATGCATAGTTTTCCCTCCTACTTAGATGAGGCCGCTTCCGGTTTTAACCGGCAAAGTGCCTGAGAGGCCCCGCATAAAAAAGGCTCTCTCCTCAAGATACTCTTCAGACGGCGGTGCCAGATCCTGACATTGGTATTCAAGGCCAAGATGCCGGTAGGTGTCACTGCCGAGTCGATGATAGGGTAAAATTTCAAGATCTTTGATATTGGAAAGTTGTGCGCAGAATTCAACAGTTTCCTTCAGGTTTTGATCGCTGTCATTAAAGCCGGGAATCAGCGGCAGGCGGATCGTAATATCTAATGAAAAGCCTGAATCATTTACCTTCTTGATGTTTTCCAGGATCAGGCGGTTGTCTTCGCCCAGCCAGATTTGATGTAAGCGGCTATCCATCTGTTTTAAGTCGGCATAGAGATGATCAAGCCAGGGTAGGGCTATCTCGATCTGCGAAAAGGGAACATGCATGCAGCTTTCCACAGCAGTATGAATGCCGAGTTTTTTACAATTTTTAAGCACGGCAGCAGTATATTCTGGTTGCCAGAAGGGTTCTCCGCCACTGATGGTTAGCCCGCCGCCGGAGTGGAAGTAAAATATTTCATCTTTGCGGATCTGCTCCACCGTTTCAGCAACGGTAAGGGTAGATCCGTATTTTTTAATGGCATTATGAAGACAGACTGCAGCACAGCTGAAGCATTGTTTGCACCGTGACTGGTCAATCGTAACCTTCTGATCAGCAACAGCCAGGGTCAGTGCCTGTTCGGGACAGGCATCAATGCACTTACCACAAAAGGTACAGAGGTCCTCTATGTATCCGCGTTGGGAGTTTAGGTAACGTGATTCCGGGGTTGAACACCAGGGGCAATGCAGGGGGCACCCTTTAAGAAAGAGCACAGTCCTTAACCCCTGTCCGTCGTGAATGGAGGCCCGCTCAAAACGCAGGACTCTGCCGGTTAATGTTGCGTCGATTTGTTGTTCGCTAGTGCTCATCCGACTGAGATTCCCTGCATCACGGTCCGTCCGATAATCTCATCCTGAACATCTTTGCCCAACTCAGTAAAATAGGCGGTGTAGCCGGCTACCCTGACCAGCAGCCCTTTGAACTTTTCCGGATCCCGTTGTGCTTTAAGTAAAGTTTCCTGATCGATAACGTTAAACTGCACGTGATAGATTCCAAGGCTGCACATGCTTTTAAGCATGGCCATCAGCTGCGTGATGCCGTTTTCGGTATTAAACATGGCCGGCTCAATCTTCATATTCAGAAGCGTGCCCTGGACAAAGCGACCATGGGGGATGTGGGCAACTGAAGATAAAACAGCAGTAGGACCGTTTAAATCAGTGCCGCCGCTCGGGCTGATGCCGTCGGCCAAAGGCTGCCAGGCTTTACGTCCTGAAGGTAGGGCTCCAACCTCCAGGCCGAAGGGGGTATTGCCGGAAACGGGCAGGATACCGGGTGTCATTTTACCGAATTTACTGGAGTACTGTTCAATTTCGTCGGCGATGAAGGTAAATATTTCACCGGCTATCTGATCGGTAAGGGGATCATTGTTGCCATATTTAGGAGCCTCCAGGCACAATTTTCTGATCTTATCAGATCCTTCAAAATCCTCTGCCAGGGCTTTTACCAGTTCGCTGATCTGGACCAGGCCGGTGTCGTAAACCAAATGCCGGACGGCTGCAATACTGTTAATCAGATCGGCAACCCCGATCAGAATAATCCCGTTGCCGGTATTATATTTTGCACCACCCCAGGCATAATCGAGGCCTTTTTCAATACAGTCACGGAAGGTCAGGGAGAGGGCAGGGACAGGCCTTCTAAAGCCAATGTCGTCAATCACATGACTTCCGGCAACCACCGCTCGAGTAGCGTAGGCAATCTGAGCCTTAACCGCATCAAGGAACTGTTCGTAAGTACTAAAGCTGGTTGGTTCTCCGGTCCGGGCAGAGATGTAGCGGCCACTTTTTCGGTTTTTGCCATCAAAGAGAGCAAATTCTATCATGCTGCCGAGGTTGATATCGGCCAGGGCCGTATACTGACGCAAACGGCCTTCCAAATTGGTTTCAACGCAGCCGCAGGGGTTCCAATTATAAGCCTCTTTTAAAGGAATACCTTTGTTCATTAACATCAAGATCCCCAGATCATCATTATGAAAAGCGGGAAAGCCGGTACCGAGGCTAATCAATTCAACTATTTTACGCAGAAATAAGTTCGGGTTTTTAGCCATGCTGTAGCGCACGGAAAGGGAAGGCTGATAGAGCTGCACATCCATCGTGGCCTGCAGGATCATGTACGATAGCTCGTTAACTGCATCTTTACCGGTGTCGTCTACGCCGCCGACGCAGACATTCTGGAACATTGGGTAACCGGCGGCAAATTCGGCTGTCAGGGCGTCCTGAAAAAGACAGGGTTCGCTGAATTTTACCCAGAGGCAGTCAAGCAGCTCCTGGGCTTCTTCGCTGGATATTATTCCGGCAGCGAGATCGGCTTGGTAATAGGGCCACAAGTATTGATCCATACGCCCGGGGTTGTAACTGGCGGCATTTTGCTCCATAAAGATAGAGATTTGGTAAAAGTAAAGCGATTGCAGCGCTTCCCGGAAAGTGCGGGCCGGCTGCTGAGGCACATGGTGGCAGGTGGCGGCAATCTGCAGTAGTTCTTCCCGGCGACGGGGATCATTTTCGAGCTCCGCCAGGCGTTCGGCTTCCAGGGCATATCTTTCTGCCAGAGCAGCGATGCCTTCAGCAACGATCAACAGCGCCTGCAGGTAGTAGTCTCTTTCATAATCACCGGGCCTGGTGATATCCAGTTTTGAACGTTCTTCCTCGATCGTTTTAACAATACCGGTTAACCCATCCCTAATCAGCCACTCGTAACCGGCCGTGGTTTCGCCCCAGCCGCGAACTGCCTTGCGGTCGATGTAGACAACACCGTGAACGCGCAGGGCCCTGGTAGAATCAGGGATCTGGGTCAGCCATTCTTCGTAGTTTGAACGGCCTTTCCAGTAAGGTTTGATTTCCTTCTCAAATATCGTTTTATCTTCAGGTTTTAAATAGAAGGGATCATATTTACGAGTGCTGATTGTCTCCAGTTCCCGATCGAGAACAGACCAGCAGGAATCGGCGCAGAGGATTCCGCCGCGAATCTTGCTGCCCGAGCATCCGACAATCAGTTCATCGTCCCAAATAGTTACGGTCTTTTGCAGGCATTGTTTTCTAAAAGCTTTGGCCTTGCGAAGGACCAGCGGTTCACCTTCAGCTTCGCGGAAGCCGGCAGTTAAAAGCCTGGCATTTTCCAAATCCATTTCAGGCTTGGTGGCCAGGACCCGCTCTTTTAAACGGGCGATTCTCTTTAAGTAAGCAGGCGCTTTACCAGAGCCGGTTTTTTCCTTTGTTACAGGCATAAATAATCCCTCCAAGTCAAACAATGATGTATAATTAATTATAGCACAAGCACTCACCACAGGGCAGACAAATTTAGATGTAACATTTAAAGTTATGGTATAATTATAATCGTTATTAGTTGGTGATGAAAATTAAAGGAACCATTTTTAACATTCAGCGTTTCTCGCTACATGACGGCCCCGGTATCCGGACAACAGTTTTTTTTAAGGGTTGTCCGCTAAATTGTATCTGGTGCCAGAATCCGGAAGGAATTAGCCGGGAACCGCTGTTAATCAGGCAACAGCAAAAGTGCATCAGTTGTTACAGCTGCTTTGAGCAATGCCCACAGGGAGCAGTTAAAAAGGGGATCAGCGGCCCGAAAGTGGATCTTAGTCTCTGCCAAAGCTGTTTTAAATGCAGCGAAATCTGCCCTACCGGAGCGATCGAAAAAGCAGGGAGGATGATCAGGACTGAAGATCTGGTGGGAGAACTGCTAAAAGATCGCCTTGTTTTTGAAGAATCAGGTGGCGGAGTTACTTTTTCCGGTGGCGAGCCATTTTTGCAACCGGCCTTCTTAATCGGGGCGCTGCAGTTATTAAAACAAAAAGGAATCCATACAGTTATTGAAACCTGCGGCTATTCAGCCTGGAAACCTCTGGAGCAAGCTGCGGCGCTGACCGATCTTTTTCTATACGATCTGAAACTGATTGATGAGGATCAATATCTGAAGTATACCGGCATTTCCGGTACTGAGATTCTTAAGAACTTAAAAAAACTGGTTAACTTAAACGTCGCAATACAGGTAAGAATGCCAATAATCAAGGGCATCAATGATGATCAAAAAAGCCTGAACCAGGCGGCGGCCTATTTACGGGAAGCAGGTATTAAAACTATTGAACTTATTCCTTACCATAATTTTGGCGAGGCGAAATACGAGAAAATTGGCCTTGAATACAAGTTAAAGGGCATGTCTAAGTACAGCGATGCTGATTTGCAAATAGTCAGGACGATCCTGAACAAAGCAGGAATAATGACGAACAGCGAGGGTGAGTTAAATGATCACAGCAGAACGGGGCGCAACTGAAAGGGTTAAAAAGTTAAGGGCGCAAAGCGAAAGTACGGCTCCGGAAATATCTCTGGAAAGAGCTTTACTGGTAACGGAAGCCTATCGGCAGAATTATGGTAAAGTATCAAAGCCGCTGCTCAGGGCGCTTACTTTCAAGCATCTTATGGAGAACAAGACAATCTGTATCAACGATGGTGAGCTGTTGGTTGGTGAAAGAGGTCCCGGTCCCCAGGAGACCCCTACTTACCCGGAGCTGTGCTGTCATACCTTAGCTGATCTCGACGTGATCAGTGAACGCAAAAAGATATCGTTTAAAGTCAGTGAAAAGACAAAAAAAACCCAGCAGGAAGAAATTATTCCATACTGGACAGGACTCTCGATGCGTGAAAAGATCTTTGAAAACATGAGCCCCGCCTGGCTGGATTGCTACGAGGCCGGACTTTTTACAGAATTTATGGAGCAGCGTGCCCCCGGTCACACTGTGGCTGACGATAAGATCTACCGGACTGGTATGTTGGATTTAGTTTCCAGGATAAAAGTTAAACTGACAGAGCTGGAAAACGGGGACGACCCCGACAGCGCTGCAAAGCAGGATCAACTGCAAGCGATGGCCATCTGTGCCGAAGCCTTAATCAGGTTTGCCGAACGTCATGCCGAAATGGCTGAAGAAAAGGCCCGGGTTGAGCAAGACAGCGCCAGAAAAGATGAGCTTTTAGAAATAGCCCGGGTTTGCCGGCAGGTCCCGGCACAAGCGCCGCGCAACATGTGGGAGGCTCTCCAATATTACTGGTTTGTGCATTTGGGCGTGATCACCGAACTCAACACCTGGGATGCTTTTTGTCCCGGTCGTCTCGATCAGCACCTTGAGCCTTTTTATCGCCAGGATCTGGCTGCCGGTAACCTTGATTGTGAGCGAGCCAGAGAGCTGTTGCAGTGCTTCTGGGTGAAGTTTAATAACCAGCCGGCTCCGCCAAAGGTCGGGATAACGCTCAAAGAGAGTGGTACTTATACCGATTTTGCCAATATTAACCTGGGCGGGGTAAAAGCGGACGGCAGTGACGGTGTAAATGACCTTACTTACCTACTGCTTGAAGTTATTGATGAGATGAGGCTGCTGCAGCCCAGCACTAATGTGCAGGTCAGCAAAAAGAATCCCGATCTTTTCATCCGCAAGGCAGGCGAAGTAATTCGCAGAGGCTGGGGCCAACCATCTGTTTTCAACGTTGAAGCTGTAATCCAGGAACTACTGACTCAGGGCAAATCGCTGGTTGATGCACGCTGCGGCGGCACCAGCGGCTGTGTTGAAACAGGCGCTTTTGGCAAAGAAAGCTATATCTTAACCGGTTATTTTAATTTAACAAAAGTACTGGAGATTACCATAAATGATGGAGTTGATCCGGCTACTGGAAAACTGATCGGTTTGGGAAGCGGCAAAGAGGTGCAATTTGATTCATTTGATCAGCTGATGGATGCTTTTAAGCGCCAGCTTGATCATTTTATCGAGATAAAAATTACCGGTAATCAGATCATTGAAGAGCTCTACGCCAAAAATATGCCGGCCCCGTTTCTATCGCTGATCATCGATGACTGTTTGGAAAATGCCAGAGATTACAACGCCGGCGGTTCCCGGTACAATACCAACTATGTCCAGGGAGTGGGTATCGGTTCAATAACCGATAGCCTGGCTGCGCTTAAAAAGCATGTTTTCGAAGATAAAAAGTACACCTGGCAAGAGTTGAAGGAGATCCTGCAGAAAAACTTTGCCGGCAGGGAAGAGGTAAGACAGTACCTGATCCATAAAACTCCGCATTACGGCAATGATGACGACTATGCCGATTCGATTATGAAACAGGTATTTAAGTTGTTTTACGAATCAGTGAACGGGAGACCTAGTTATCGTGGAGGCACGTACCGGATTAATATGCTGCCTACTACTTGCCATGTCTACTTTGGTTCGGTAATCGGTGCAACTCCTGATGGCCGGTTAAGTGGATTGCCTTTATCTGAAGGAATTTCGCCAGTTCAGGGTGTTGATCTAAATGGCCCGACTGCTGTTATCAAGTCGGCGGCGAAGATGGACCATTTGCTGACCGGTGGCACCCTTTTGAACGTTAAGTTTACACCACAGGTTTTGGCCGGAGATAAAGGCCTTGATAGTTTAGTACATCTGGTGCGCTCCTACTTTCGGATGGATGGCCACCACGTTCAATTTAATGTTGTTGACGCCGAAACCTTGAAAAAGGCGCAGCAAAATCCTGAAGCATACGGAAACCTGATTGTCAGAGTAGCCGGTTATAGCGACTACTTTAATAACCTGAGCGAACAACTGCAAAATGAAATTATTCAACGGACAGCCCATGAATCATTGTAGAATCGTAGCTGCTGATTGTTGACAGGGTTAAACAAATCGCTTAGAATTGGTTTGTATAGGGGAGTAGCTCAACTGGTAGAGCAGCGGTCTCCAAAACCGCAGGCTGCGGGTTCAAGTCCTGTCTCCCCTGCCATTTTCTAATGAGATGCTGTGCAAGATCAGCATCTCGTTTAATGATGAGGAGGAGTTTGACAGGTGCCCACAACAGCAGAAATCTTAAGTTTAAACGCAAAGTATGGCGCAAGGAATTACCTGCCGCTGCCCGTAGTTCTGGCTCACGGTGAAGGAGTTTGGGTTACCGACCCCGAGGGAAAACGCTACATGGATATGCTGAGTGCTTACTCGGCAATGAATTTTGGTCACCGTCACCCAAAAATTATTCAGGCTTTAAAAGACCAGGCTGATCGCATCACCTTAACATCCAGAGCATTTAATAACGATCAGCTCGGTGATTTCTGCCAGGTACTATCCAAATTAACCGGCAGACAATTGGTTTTACCGATGAATACCGGAGCAGAGGCGGTGGAAACGGCCATTAAAGCGGTTCGCCGCTGGGCCTACAAGGTAAAAGGGGTTGCCGAAAATCAAGCTGAGATTATCTGTTGTGCCGGCAATTTTCACGGCAGAACGGTTACCATCGTATCTTTCAGCTCTGAAGAAGCATATCGTTCCGGTTTTGGGCCTTTTACTCCCGGCTTTAAAGTAATTGAGTATGGTAGTATCAAGGCACTGGAAGAGGCGATTAATCCAAATACCGCAGCTTTCCTGGTTGAACCGATCCAGGGCGAGGGCGGGATCATTATTCCACCAAAAGGCTATTTAAAAGAAGCTTACCAGCTTTGTAAAGATAATAATGTATTATTTATGGCTGACGAAATACAGACCGGCTTTGGGCGGGCCGGCAAGATGTTCGCCTGTGATTGGGAAGATGTACACCCCGATCTTTACATTCTCGGCAAGGCTCTTGGCGGCGGAGTACTGCCAATCTCTGTTGTTACTGCCGATGAAGATATTCTGGGTGTTTTTGAACCCGGTTCACACGGCTCAACCTTCGGGGGTAATCCCCTGGCATGTGCTGTAGCCATTGTGGCCATGGAAGTGCTTGAAAAAGAGGGGTTAGTCGAAAAATCAGCCCAGAAAGGCAAGTACTTTACCGATGAGCTGAAAAATATTAAGAACCCGAAGATAAAAGAGGTTCGCGGCAAGGGTTTACTGGTCGGGGTTGAGCTGACCGAGAAAGCGCGGCCATACTGTGAAAAGTTAATGGAACTGGGGATCCTGGCCAAGGAGACTCATGAGAACGTGATCCGTTTTGCGCCCCCGCTGATTATTTCTGACGAAGAATTAGACTGGGCTTTGGATCAGATCAGAACGGTGCTTCAATAAGAACATTAGTTTGAAATAAGAAATTTTAAAAAAGGTATTGACAAATCAAATTACTTGATCAATAATGTCTCTACCAGGTTCCGAGAGACTGGATAGCATTACGGTTTCGGTTCACGGGAAAAGCTAAAGGGAAGCGGGAGCCATCCTGAAATCCCCAAGGCGGACTACCGAAGGCCGAAGCGCTGAAAGAGCCGGTTGAGAGAAAGCTCAAGCTTTTTGGAAGCCGGAGAGCACAGCTCGGATAAGGAGTAGCTTACCGGAAGTTGAGGGAAGGTCATCTGTAGAGGTGACGGAAGCTCAGCTGTAGATGGCGAAGCGAAGGGATTCCGACGATATGTTAAAAGGCCTGTTGGGACCTGGTTTCATTATGTACTTTTTTAAAGCATGATTA
>JBFYYZ010000078.1:0-5697 GCA_041309745.1 Bacillota bacterium
CGTTGGTTTTTGTGTGTGCGTAGATTACAACTTCATCGTGATCTGAGATAAAAACCGGAGTGCCGAGAATGTGATCAGGGTGGCCGTGAGTATAAATTATTGCCGCGGTTGGCTGGTTGGATATTTTATCAAACTCTGCTTTTATTTCTGTTGCGGCAGCGAGACTCTCTGTGGTGTCGATTATAATGTTTCCTTCGGAGGTAACGATCAGGATACTGTTGGCGAGGGCATAACCGATTGCAACATAGATATTGTCAGTAACCTGCTCAACTCTTTTTTCGAAGCGCCCGGCCTGTTGGATTAAATCCTCAGGTGAAGGCGGCGGAAGCTTTTCCGCTGCGGGCAGCTCTTTTTTTGATGGTTGTCCGGTTTCGCTTCCACGGTAAAGGAATACTGCCGCTGCCAGGATAAAAAACCCCACCAGGATTAAGATCAAAATTGGGAACCGTTTAAAATATAACACCCTGATCACCCCACCGAATTTCTGATGATAAAGATCCGCCAATTCCTCATTCTAAATGCTAAGGCCTTCCAGGGGAAACTAAGCCGGGCTTTTTATTATAGCTGAGGCAGCATTAAATATGGTTGGACAATATCTGCGATGAGGAGATGATCCGGCCAGGGTTGTTACGGCTAGTATTCTTTAGCGGCCAGGCTGCCGGTCAGAGAAGATCCGGCTTTAAAAACCTCGATCTGCCTTTCAAGCAGGTCATTGTGAATATAAAAAGGATTTCCTTTCAGGTCATACTTAAAAAATTCGCTATCGTTTTGCGGTTTACCTGCATGCACGGCAGGCATAAAGATTGAACCTGCTCAGCTGGTGCGAACAGTGTAAGTAAGGGTATGCGGCTCACCGCTGTCCAGCAATATTTCTAAGGCTTCAGCAGTAATCTGTATTCCAGGTGCCTCTTCTATTACGTAGTGATCCCCCGCAGTATCGTTACCGCAGCCGGCCAGCATTAGCACCGACATTAACAGGGCAAACATGATGAGAAAACTAAGATGTTTTAAATGGTCCATGCGCATTAGGCTCCTTATGTTTAAAAAGTTGGATCAGCTTTTATGAACGCTTCAGATCCGGGCCCGGTACGTGATATGAGTAATCAGTGCCGATGTTTTTTATTATAGCACAGGAAATGATAGTGAAGCTCTATCATATTAACAGGAAGGCATAATAAAAATTAAAAAATTTTACTTGACAGCAGTCGTAAAATATATTATAAAATAAATAAGTTTATAGCATAAAGTAAATGAGGTGTCGTAATGGACATTAAAGAGCACGAGCTAAGTGAAGTAATTGCCGATTTAAAGCTGATTAAAGAAGCTGTTACTAAGAGCGATAATATTTTCCGCTTTATTGATACACGTCGGGCAATGAGAGGAGTAATGCTGATTGCTGGTTTAATGGTCGTCATCTTTGCCACCCTCTTTTATTACTTCATCAACAGTTACGGCTCTTTCCTGGCAATACCTCAAAATATAAGGGTTATTCTATTTGTGCTGGTGGGAATCTGTTGGATCAGCCTCGGTTTTATCAAAGCCGGAGGATTTATTAAAAGCGGCCGGGCGATTAGCGCAGATATGAATTTGAACAGGCTTTTTGATGAGATTTATACTTCCCGGATGCTAAGCCTGATGCTGCCCTATATCTTTGTGATTACCCTGATCATCGTTTTTCTCTGCACCAGGGGGCAGTTAATTTATATCGTCCCGGTTCTGGCTATCCTTTTCGGACTGCTCTTTATTGCCATGAGCCCGATCATCTACTTCAAAGAGTTATACCTGCTCAGCGTATGGCTGATAGCGACCGGTCTATTGGCTTTTTTCACAGCCGATGTATATCACCCCATGGTGGTGCTCGGTTTTACTTTCGGGGTAGGTTTTATTCTGGCCGGCCTGTTGCTCTATCTTGAACTGCCCGGTCATCGGTCTTAAGGAGTGGCATTAATGGCCAGCGACAAAGATAAAAATAAACAGCCCGACCTTGATCGGGTCATCCATGAACCGGCCCGCCTGCAGATTATCAGTTACCTGGCCGCAGGAGGAGCAGAAGTTCCTTTTTCCGAACTGAGTGAAAAACTGGAGCTAAGTGCCGGTAACCTTTCGGTTCAGCTAAAAAGGCTGGAGGAGGCCGGGTATCTTTCGATTGCCAAGTCATTTAAAGATAACAGGCCGCTCACCAGTGCTACCCTGACCCGGGCCGGCATGGAGGCCCTGAAGCTTTATTTGCTAGAGCTTGAAAAGATGATTAGTCATCTAAAAACTACAATGCCGGATTAAATTAATGATTGGAGGTGAGAACTATGCCCTGGTGGGGATGGGTTTTAATTGTAGTTGCCATTGCCGTGATTTTGCCTTTAAAGATCAAGGTCTGGAAAATGCTGTTGGCAAAAATGAGTAAGAAAGAGCCGGAGGACGATTATTAAACAGGTAATCTCTTAATACTGCAATCGAACTAGTAAAAGGGTAAAACCTAACGAGAAGCAGGTGATTGACTATGGATGAATTTGGCAAGGTATTCGAAGCGGAAAGCCGAACCATCCCCTGGATGAAGGGCACTTACAGCGGTCAGTTGCAGGGAGGTGTGCCCTCCGGCAGAGGACGTCTGCAGCTGCCGGACGGTTCTGGTTACGAAGGTGAATGGCAAATCGGTAAGCCCCATGGAAGAGGTACCATTCATTATGCCAGCGGCGGCTCCTATGATGGAGATTTTCTAAATGGCAGACAACATGGCTACGGAACCTACACCAAACCCGACGGAACCTCAGTCAGGGGCTATTGGGAAGACGGGAAATTTGTAAGGGTCCAGGCGTCAGAAAAATTTTCATCGCATGAGGAGCAAGCCTCGCAAACAAGGCCGCCGCAGCAGGCACAACCTCTGCCGCCGGTGTTGCAGGACGATGATTTAGTATCGATCGGGGTTAAATCAAAACCTACAGCAGATTCTGAAAGGTTTTTTGAAGCTTTTGAGCAACCCAATCAGGAAAAGCCTGAATTAAAAGTAAGACGGAGCTCCCCGGCCATCGCTGTTGACAACCTGAGCCACTGGTATGGCAAACTGCAAGCGGTAAATGAAATCAGCTTCGAGGTCTTTCCGGGAGAGATTCTCGGTTTTCTTGGCCCAAACGGCGCCGGTAAGTCGACCACAATCAAGGTGCTCACCGGTCAGCTGCCTCTTAAAGGCGGTGCGGCCCAGATCCTGGGGCGTGCTGTAGGGCGAGATGATCCAGAGATCCAGTCACAAATTGGAGTCTCATTTGAAGAGAAAAATCTCTACCTGGAGATGACCGCACTTGAGAACCTTGATTTCTTTGCTTCCCTCTTTGGCATTAAAAAACCCGGCTCCCTAGAAGCCCTGCAGCGGGTCGGTCTGGCCGACCGGGCTAAGGATCGTGTCGCCAATTATTCCAAGGGTATGAGACAGCGCTTGATGATCGCCCGGGCCTTCATTAACAAGCCGCGTGTGCTCTTCTTAGACGAGCCGACCGACGGGCTTGACCCGGTTACCGCTACAGCGATCCGTAAAACGATCAAGGAAGAAGCTGAACGGGGAGCGGCGGTGCTGCTGACCACCCATAACATGTTTGAGGCGGACGAACTTTCTGACAGGGTGGCCTTTATCAATGAAGGTAAAATCGTGGCCATTGATACGGCTGAAAATTTGAAGCTAAAATATGGAAAGAGAGCGGTGCGCGTGCGGCTGCGTGAAGGTGACGGGGTGCGCGAGGAAGAACTGCCCTTAGATGGCGGGCGTTCATCTGCTCGCCTGAGCGAGCTGGCTGCCTTACCAAACCTGATGACCATTCACACTGAAGAAGCGACTTTGGAAGCCATATTTATCCGCCTGACCGGTAGGGGGCTGGTGTGATGGTAAATAGAATTTCAACTGGCGAGTTGCTCATCTCGGTTTTGAAAAAAGATGCCCGGGTTTACAGCCGTAACATCATCTACCTTTTTCTCACTATTCTCAGCCTGGTCATCTTCGTGGCCATATTCTGGATTGTTCCCGATTCGGTTGATGAAGAGCTGCCTTTTGCCATTACTCCTCCTTTGTCTGTGATCTTCGCAGAAAGCAAAGAGGCGCTTGTAGCCGCCGGTATTCCACTAGAGGATGCTGCCCTGCTGGCAGAGCTTGAATCAACTTTTGCGGAAGAGGGTTTGCAGTTAATCGAGTTTTCCGGCGAAGATGAGCTCAAACAGGCCATCAATGGAGAACTGCTAGTTTACAAAACGGCAGAAGGCAGCTACATCTTTCTTGATCCTGAACTTGATGAAAAGGCGCCAAAAGGGGCCGATAAAGTAAGCTTAGGGGTAGGGATCTCGTTTCCACCGGACTTTTTTAGTGAAGTGCTGATGCAGCGAAAGCCACAGGTAACTTTGTATGCTGATGCTGCCGTTCCTGAGGAGATCAGAGGAGCCATGCAGGGATTTGTGCGCGAACTGGCTTTTATGTTAGCCGGAAAAGAGCTGCCGGTGGAGCTGCCGCCTGAAGACACGATTATCCTGGGGCGCGACCGGATGGGCGATCAAATATCAATGCGATCCAGGATGAGGCCGCTTATTGCCTTTTTCATTATGATGATGGAAACCTTCGCTCTTGCCTCGCTCATTTCCAACGAGGTGCTGCAGCGCACTGTTACGGCGCTTTTGGTTACTCCACTGCGGGTTGGTCACTTTCTGATGGCCAAAACTATTTTTGGCACCATCCTGGCTATAAGTCAGGCACTTGTAGTATTAGCCCTGGTGGGCGCTTTTACGGCCGCTAACTGGCATCTGCTCCTGGTTACAGTTTTACTGGGGTCTTTGCTCTTTACTGCCGTCGCCATGCTGGTTGGCGCCGCCGGAAAGGACTTTATCGGGCAGCTGATGTTCAGCATGCTCTTTCTGATCCCGCTGATGATCCCCTCTTTTGCCGTGCTTTTTCCCGGCTCGGTGGCCGGTTGGGTCAGAATCTTGCCCAGCTATCCCATCGTGAGGCTGCTTTATGATGTTACCATTTACGAGTCTCTCTGGGCTGATTCGCTTCCAGCATTAGGGTACGCTGCCCTGTGGGTTGTTGTCTTATACACGATCGGTCTGCTGGTTTTGAAAAGGAAGGTGGCAACACTATGAGCCTGAAGCGTATATTTAGCATCCTGCGCAAGGATTTTTCCGTTGGGCCGCGTAAACCGTTCTTTATTTGGGCTATAATCGTCCCCCTCGCTTTAACGCTGTTGTTCCAGTTTGCCTTCGGATCGCTCTTCGACCCCAAACCGCGGCTCACTATAGTTGATCTCGGCAGTTCAGAGTTGACCCGGGAAGCCCTGAAGCTGGAAGGGTTTGAGGTGACGCTCCTTGACGATGCAGAAGAAATGCTGGAAAGAATTGAAAAACATGACTTTGACGCCGGCCTGGTGCTTTCTGCCGGCTTTGATGAAGCTGTCAGGGCAGGCGAAAAACCGCTGCTGCAGTTTTACATGAGCGGCGAAAGCCTGGCCTCAAACCGCATTATTATCGCCGTTACAGCAGTTGAAATGATCCGTGGACTTGAAGGGGCGGAAGCTCCGGTTGAAGTTGATACGGTGTTCCTGGGTGATCCGGGTCTGCCAATCTCAATCCGCCTGGTTCCGGTTCTGGTTTTCTATGCCCTGGTGATGGCTGGTATCTGGGTGCCCAGTGCCAGTTTGGTGGAAGAAAAAGAAAACGGCACCTTAACGG
>JBFYYZ010000079.1:0-8777 GCA_041309745.1 Bacillota bacterium
TTACTGCCGGCCCCTTTGTGACGACGATCAAAGATGTTACCGGGCTGTTGATCTACTTTACGGTAGCATCGTTTTTCATCAGATTTCTTAATTGATAGACGCGTGACCTGATCGCTTCAGCATTTATCAAACACCTGCGTTGATCGTGCAGATCAAGGCTATTTTATAATTGGTAATCGAAAACCCTTTAAACTAAAGGTTTTCTGGTTGCCATCATAATCTGAATAGTGTAAATATCTGTTAATTAAAAGAGGAAAATAGGCACAATTTCCTCTTTTTTTATTTTTTTTTCAATATTTAGCAGGAAAATGGGTATAAAGGGTTGAAAAATGGAGCAAAGTAGTGTAAAGTGGTGAAAAGTGGTTGTAAACGCTTCACACGGAGGCGAACACATGTTCAGAGGCGAATTTCAGCACAGCCTGGATGCCAAGGGACGGGTCATCATTCCTTCACGGTTGCGCGAAAGTTTAGGCGATCGTTTTGTAGTGACCCGTGGCCTGGACAAGTGCCTTTTTGTCTATCCGGCAGCCAGGTGGACCCGCCTCGAACAGCAGCTTAGCAAGCAACCCTTTACCCGTAAAGATTACCGTGATTTTAACCGTCTCTTTTTCTCTGGCGCTATGGAGCTTGAAGCCGATAAACAGGGCAGGGTGCTGATTCCACAATACTTACGTGAATATGCCGATATTGATAAAGATGTGATGATCGTCGGAGTAGCCGACAGGGTGGAAATCTGGGATGAAGCCAGGTGGAAGAAGTTCTTTGCAGAAACCGATAAAGATTATGCTTCTCTGGCTGAAAAATTGGTCGACTTCGACCTCTAACGGCGGTGGACGTTATGGTTGAGCTGCACCGACCGGTGATGGAGAGGGAAGTCCTAAAACATCTTCTGTGGCGCCCTGAGGGAATTTATGTCGACGCCACTTTAGGGGACGGAGGTCATGCCGGGCTAATCCTCGAGAACCTTGCACCGCAGGGTCGGCTGGTCGGTCTGGACTGGGACAGCGAAGCCCTGATGCGGGCGGAAAAGCGGCTTATGCTCTTTAAGGGCCGGATGAACCTGGTTCATGAAAGCTACACTAAACTGGAAGAGGTTTTACTAAACCTGAAAATAAATGGGGTAGACGGGATTTTAATCGATCTCGGCGCCTCAACCTTACAACTGATGGATGCTGAACGAGGTTTTTCTTATCACCGGGAGGGCGATCTGGATATGCGTATGGATCGCCGCAGCTCTTTGACAGCCAAAGATATTGTTAACCAGTATGCCGAAGAAGAGCTCTTAGCAATATTTTTCCGTTACGGTGAAGAGCGCTGGTCAAAAAAAATCGCCACCTGCATCGTTAGGGCAAGAGAACAGTACGGACCGATTGAAGACAGCAGAGCACTGGCGGAAATAGTTAAAGAGGCCATCCCGGCCCGCTATCGTCGCCAGGGCGGTCACCCTTCGCGGAAAGTGTTTCAGGCATTGCGGCTGGCAGTAAACCGGGAGCTGGAAAACATATCAGCATTCTTACCGCAGGCCTTGAGAGCACTGGCTCCCGGGGGCAGGATGGCAGTAATCGCTTACCATTCCCTGGAAGACCGGCTGGTGAAAAATTTCTTACGTGAACATTCAGGGCAATGCAGCTGCCCTCCAAATTTACCTTGTGTCTGCGGACAGAAAGCGGAGCTTAAAATTATAACCGGTAAAGCGCTGAAGCCTTTGCCCACTGAAGTTGAAGATAACCCCCGGGCCCGCAGCGCCCGGTTGAGAGTAGCTGAAAAACTTAAATAAGCTGAAAAACTTATATATACAGATAGAGAAAGTAGGTGTAACGGATGCAAGCAGCAAGGCAATTATCCCCTCAGCAGTACAGGAGCATGCAAAACCGGCCGTACCGGCATCCGGTTTACCATCAGGATCCGCAGGCGCGTGTAAAACGATTCAAAGTGTTTGCCCTGTTCTTAAGCTGTTTTTTGCTCAGCCTGGTTGTCGTTGCCCAGTATTCGTCGCTGGTGATGACCAACTACAGGCTTAGCAGCGCACAAAAAGAACTTGCTGCCATCCAGGATAGCACCAGGCAACTAGAACTTGAGGTAGCTAAACTCAGCTCTGTCGGGGTGATAGAAGAGATTGCCAGAACAGAACTGGGGATGGTTAAGCCGGAGTTGGCCCAGCTGAGGATTATTACCGCTGGTCGGGTGTTATCGACCAGTGTGGGAGAGTGAGCTAATTGCCGGGTTTTGCAGTCAGCCGCAACACGGTAAAGAAACGGATCCTGTTTATTTTCGTCATGACTCTGCTCTTTTCTCTTTACCTGATCGGCAGGCTGGCCTGGATCCAGATCGTCCTGGCTGATGAACTATATGACCAGGCCTGGAAACAGTGGAATCATAATATTATTGTGCAGACCGGGCGGGGGGCAATCTATGATCAACACGGCCGTTTACTGGCAGGCATTACCGATGTGCAAACGGTGGTTGCCATACCGCAGCAGATAGAAGATCCTGATGTTGTTGCCGGAGCGCTTGCTCCGATCCTGATCATGAATGAACAGGAAATCGCTGAACTGGTCACCCTGGATCGCAGCGCGGTTTATATCAAACGCAAGGTCGATCCGGAAATAACCGAGGCGGTGCGAAAAATGAATTTGCCAGGTATAGTTTTTTTTAATGAAGAGAAGCGTTATTACCCGGGTGGCAATCTTGCCTCTCAGCTGCTTGGTTTTGTCGGCATGGACCAGGGGTGGTCTGGCTTGGAATTCTATTACGAGCAGTATTTAAGCGGCAGCGAGGGCAGATTGCTCTACCCGGCTGATGCACTGGGTCGTCAGCTTCCCCATAATTATTTTGGCAACCTCTTGCCCAAGCAGAGCTGTAATCTTTACCTGGCAATTGATGAATCAATTCAACATATTGTTGAAAAAGAACTGGATCGGGTGGTGGCTGAAGCTGCGCCCAGGCTGGCACTGGCAATTGCCGTAGATCCCGACAGCGGTGCAGTGCTGGCAGCTGCAGCCCGGCCCGACTATGATCCTCTTAAGTTTGATGATTTTGACCCGGATCGCTGGAATTTGGCTCCTTTTACCGCGTCTTTTGAGCCGGGTTCAACCTTTAAGCTGGTTACCCTGGCGGCCGTTCTGGAGGAAGGGTTGTTCGAGCCGGAAGAGCACCATTACTGCCCTGGTTATGTCGTCGTCAATGGCCACCGGATTGATTGCTGGACTGTTGATCGTGGCGGTTGTGGCACCATTACTTTTCAAAAGTCGTTGGGTGCCTCCTGTAATACGGCATACATTGCCCTGGGCAAAAAACTGGGGGCAGAAAAATTAGCTGGCTACATTGAAGCTTTTGGTTACGGCAAAACTACCGGGATCGACTATCCGGGTGAGGGCAGCGGTATGGTTTTCGACGAGTCGATGCTTGGCCCGCTGGAACTGGCGACAACCTCGTTTGGCCAGGGGATATCAGTGACTCCGTTACAGCAGGTGATAGCGGTGTCGGCAATGATCAACGGCGGGTATCTTTATCAGCCGTACCTGGTCGAAGAGATCAGGAGTAAAGAGGGTGAAACGATTTTTAAAAGAGAGCCGGAAATGCTCAGGCAGGTAATTTCAGCCGAGACTTCGGAAAAGCTGATTGAGCTAATGGAAACGGTTATTCTCGAAGGAACTGGAAAAACAGCGGCTCTGGAAGGTTATCGCGCTGCCGGCAAAACCGGCACCGCTGAAAAGTTAGGCGAAGACCAGCTATACAGCAGTGATTCTTTTATCTACTCTTTTGTCGGATTTGCTCCGGTGGAGGATCCACGCATTGTGCTTTACGTTGCAGTCGATGGGATTACACAGGGGCCGCGATATGGTTCTACGACCAGTGCCCCTCTTTTTAAAAGGATCATGGAAGATACCCTTAATTATCTACAGGTTACGCCCACAGTGGCAACCGTTTCGGGAGAAGAGTTGAACTGAGCATAAGGAGAGTGCAATGAAGCTGAGGGGAAGTGAAATCATCGGGGCCTGCCAAGGCAAACTGCTGCAGGGTGATTCTGAGCAGCGGATAGCCGGCTTCACTATCGACTCCAGACAGGTTGCTCCGGGCGAACTGTTTATTCCTTTCAGGGGTGAGAAGACCGATGGTCACCTTTTTATTGCCGATGCTCTCAGCCGGGGAGCGGCAGGGTCACTGGTTGAAAGAGGGGCAGACAATCTGCCACCGGTGGGAAAGGGAGCGCTGCTGATTGAAGTAGGGGATTCCCTGACAGCCTTACAGCAGATCGCTGCCTGGTACCGTAAACACTTTACGCTCACCGTAATCGGGATTACCGGCAGCAGCGGTAAGACAACAACAAAGGATTATCTTGCCGGAGTTCTGTCATCGAGGTTTAGGGTCTTGAAAACCGAGGGCAATCTGAATAACGAGATCGGCTTGCCTCTGACCTTACTTAAACTGGAAGAAAACCACCAGGTGGCCGTGCTGGAGATGGGCATGAGCGCGCCCGGTGAGATTAATACACTGTGTAACATTGCCAACCCCTCAATCGGGGTGATCACCAATATCGGTGAAGCCCATATTGAGTTGTTAGGATCATTAGAAGCGATAGAAAAAGCGAAAGGAGAACTACTTGATTACCTCGGCTCAGGCGGGGTAGCCGTTTTGAACGGCGATGATCCCCGCCTCCTAAAGCTTGGGGAACGCTACCCGGGAAAAGTCTATAACTACAGCTTTAACCAGGGCGATATAGAAGGCTTAGAGTTGTCTCAAAGGGGAGAAAACAGCTTTTTCCGGGTGCGTTTTCCAGATAAATCGGAAGGGTGGTTTAAAGCGCCCTTACCTGGACGGGAGTCGGTAAGCGATGCCCTGGCGGCTCTTACCGTCGGTTACATCCTGGGTTTAAGTCTGCCGGAGATGCAAGAAGGGCTTGAGAAGAGCCAGACTTCGGCAGGAAGACTCAAGGTTTACCATACCGCTGACAACTTGGTTGTCATCGACGACAGTTATAATGCCAACCCCAGTTCGGTTAAAGCCGCTGTTGATGTACTCTTTGAACTGGGCGGCCGAAACAGCGTTGCTGTTCTTGGCGATATGCTGGAACTTGGGTCTACCGCACAGGAGGCGCACCAGGAGATTGGCCGTTACCTGGCCGAATCCGGTGTTACCTACCTGCTCGCAGTTGGCGAGCTGATGCAGGCGGCAGCCCGTGAAGCTCTAAATGCGGGGATGACTGTTTTTCCCTACCGCAGCCATGAAGAAGCCCTTTTACGGCTCGGCAAGCTTCCCCTTGACCAGGGCTGGCATATACTGGTAAAAGGTTCGAGAGGGATGCGTATGGATCAGATTGTTGCTGCACTGCTTGGCAGCGATCCGGAAGGAGCTGGCGGACAATGATGGCGAAAATCCTGATCGCCCTGCTGCTTTCATTTCTGTTTTCTGTGCTTGCCTACCCTGTTTTTATCAGGCGCATGGATCAGCTACAGTTTGGCCAGCCGATCAGGGAAGACGGTCCAGCCCGCCATGCCCAAAAAAGCGGCACCCCGACCATGGGCGGTCTGGTGATCATTGCCTCTGCAGTGATTGCAACACTCTTTACCGCCGGCCTGGCCAAGCCACTATTAGTTGCTTTGCCGGTATTTCTTGGTTGCGGTCTGCTGGGGTTCCTTGATGATTACCTGAAAATAGTCAGGAAACAGTCTCTGGGTTTCAAAGCCAGATCCAAACTTTTCGGCATGCTGATCATCGCTGTGATTTTTATGATTCTTATATCTCTTGCCGGACTTTATAATCCGGTGGTAAACCTGCCTTTCTTTAATCAGACTCTCAACCTGGGGTATATCTATCCCCTGTTTGTTTTACTGCTGATTACCGGATTCAGTAACAGCGTTAACCTGACCGACGGAGTAGATGGCCTGGCCGCCGGAACGGCTGTCCTGGCTTTCGCTGCTTTTGCCTATATTGGCTACCGGGCCGGAATTCCTTCTGTCGCTCTGTTCTGTGCGGCGCTGACCGGGGCCTGCCTCGGTTTTTTAGTATTCAACCGCCACCCGGCGCGGCTCTTTATGGGCGATGTCGGCTCGCTTGCTCTCGGCGGTGCACTGGCCGCTATTGCGGTGATTGCTGCTGCGGAGCTGTTCTTATTGATCATCGGCGCCGTTTTTGTGCTGGAAGCGCTGTCGGTTACCCTGCAAGTTGCTTCCTTCCAGTTAACCGGTAAACGAATATTTTTGATGAGTCCGCTCCACCACCATTTTGAATTAAAAGGTTGGTCGGAATGGCGGGTAGTGAGTCTATTCTGGCTTGCCGGTTTGGTTTTTGCCCTGACCGGTATCTGGCAGTATAACTTAGTTTTTACAGTGCTTTGAGCTTAATATTTAACAGTAAACTTGTGGTAACGGAGGTAAGATTTTGATTGACCTGATCAGAGGAAAAGAGATCCTGGTAGTTGGTATGGCCAGAAGCGGGGTTGCTGCCGCGGAAGTGCTTGCGGGCAGTGGTGCGTCTAAAATCACCATAACCGATCACAAACAGGCTACTGAACTGCAGGAAGCGCTGACCAGGCTAAAACGCCATCCGCAAATTATAACTGTTACCGGAGAGAATCCGCCGGATCTGGTGACACCTGAGTTGTCTTTAATCGTAAAAAGTCCGGGTGTACCACCAAATCTGGAACTCTTTAAAAGAGCTGAAAAGCTGGGGATACCAGTACTATCAGAGATAGAACTGGCCTACCACTTCCTCCGCGCACCGTTGGTGGGGATTACCGGCACGAACGGAAAAACCACTACCACAGCCCTGGTAGCGGAAATGCTCAAAAAAGCGCGCTTCGATCCTGTGGTGACAGCCGGCAATATCGGCAACCCCTTAAGCGGCCTGGTCGGCAAATTCAGCGCCCAGGGGTTGATTGTCGCTGAATTGAGCAGCTTTCAATTGGAAAACATTTGCCACTTCAGGTCCCTTGTCGCTGTCTGGCTAAATTTTGCCGAAGATCATCTTGATTACCACGGCAGCTTGGATCGCTACTTTCAGGCAAAAGCCCGCATTTTTGAAAATCAGGTTGCCAGTGATTATGCAGTTTTAAACGCTGATGATCAGGCGGTGGCCGGGCTGGCCGATAAATGTAAAGCAACAGTGCTCTGGTTCGGCCGCAGGCCCGTTTCTTCAGGATGTGGGGTTGATGGGGGTCTGATTAGACTTTATAACGGTGAAGCTAACCCGGTTGATATATGCCTGGTTTCGGAGCTGGCCCTGCCGGGAGAACATAACCTTGAAAACGCCTTGGCGGCGGCAACGGCAGCCTGGGCTGCCGGTGCGGATCCGGAATCTATCGGGTCAGTACTGCAAACTTTTAAGGCCATTGAACACCGTCTGGAGCTGGTTAGAACGGTTAATGGAGTTGACTATATTAATGATTCCAAGGGAACCAATCCTGGAGCAACAATCAAAGCCTTAAGCTCTTTTCCCGGTAAAAAATTTATTCTGATCGCCGGGGGTAAGGAAAAGGGTGCCGATTTTAAGGGGCTGGCTGAAGTAATCAGGCGCGAAGTGCACCTGCTGGTTCTGCTCGGCGAAACAAAAGATAAGATTGCTGAAGCGGTAGGCAAGGCCGGTTTTGATCAATATCGGTTTGTCTCCACTTTGGAGGAAGCAGTTAACCTGGCTGCCCGTGAGGCAGAAAAAGGCGAAGTGGTGATGCTGTCTCCTGCCTGTGCCAGTTGGGATATGTTTAAAGATTACGAGGAGCGTGGCAAAAAGTTCAAGGAATTAGTCAGTCAGATAGGGACGAACTATTTGTTAAGCGGGGTGCAAAAAAATGACACCCAGACCTAACAGTCATGAAGCTGACAGCGTTTTACTGTTAACGACTGTTTTGCTTTTAGCAATCGGACTGGTTATGGTTTTCAGCGCCAGTTTTGTAGTAGCCGCTGAAAGCATGGGCGATCCTTATTATTTTCTAAAACGTCAGGCTCTCTGGAATGCGATTGGCCTAATTGGCCTCTTCATATTTTCTAAAATCAATTATCTGGTCCTGAAACGGTTTTCGTTATTGATCCTCTTCTTAAACTTTGTGTTGCTCGGGTTGGTTTTTTCTCCGCTGGGGACCACGCTTAATACGGAAGCCCAACGCTGGCTAGCCCTGGGGCCAGTTATCCTGCAACCTGCAGAATTCAGCAAGCTGGCCTTTATGATTTTTACTGCCGCCTATATGAGCAGCCGCAGTCTTAATATCAGGCATACCTGGACAGCTACGATCCTACCCCTGGTTATAGCTTTCGTAGCATTTGTGCTGATTCAGATCCAACCCGACATGGGTACTGCCCTGGTAGTTCTGACCGGGGTCTTCCTGGTTGTTTTCTGCGCCGGAGTGCCGGTGGTCAGAGCTGCTTGTCTCTCGTTGATTACAATTCCCCCGGTAGCCTGGGTGACGCTGCAGGAAGAATACCGGGTTCAGCGCCTCTTCACCTTTTTCGATCCATGGGCTGACCCGACAGGTTCCGGTTACCAGATTATCCAGTCGCTTTATTCGTTAGGTCCCGGTCATATTTTCGGTAGCGGCCTCGGACAAAGCAGGCAAAAGCTGTTCTATCTCCCCGAGCCACACAATGATTTCATTTTTGCTGTAATCGGGGAAGAGCTTGGTTTTATTGGCGCTGTGGCCATAATATTGCTTTATCTTTTGATAATCTGGCGTGGGTATCAGATTGCCGTTAAGGCGCCGGATCTATTCAGCTCCCTGTTAGCCACCGGTATAACTTTTATTTTTGGCCTGCAGGTGCTGATCAATATTGGGGTGGTAACTGCTT
>JBFYYZ010000080.1:0-5581 GCA_041309745.1 Bacillota bacterium
CGGTGGCAGCAGCGGGCAGGCTTTAACCGCGGCGTCACTTGCCCTGCAAAACACAATCGGTTTGGCCTGCGATCCGGTGGCAAACAGGGTGGAGGTGCCCTGTCTCGGTAAAAATATTTTAGCCGGCCTTAATGCAATCGCCTCCGCCGACATGGCCCTGGCCGGTTTTGACCAGGTTATTCCACTTGATCAGACCATCGCCGCCCAGGATCAGGTTGGACGCTTAATGCCGGCATCAATTTGCTGTACCGGCAAAGCGGGTCTTTCGGTAACGACGGCCTCAGCGGCGGCGGCTAAAAAGTTGGCCGAATACAATAAATAATAATTTCACATGCGGCCCAGGTTTTATGGATCGCTTCTCCGTGATATGCTATAATAGACGATGTATTAGAAACATTATAACTTTTATAAATATGGGTAATAACAGCAACCACCCGGAGGTGTATTTCTTGAATATTGTCGGGACCAATGTGAAAGAGTGCACGCTATGCGGGGCTTGTGAAACCACTTGCTCCACTTTCTATTTTAAGGAAGACAAACGTCATAAATCTGCGATCCAGGTTGAAGAACTTGCGGATAAACAGGGCACTGCCATCAAGGTCTGCAACCAGTGCGGTGATTGTATTGAAGTTTGCCCCGTGCTGGCGATCAGGCGCACGAAAAGCGGGGTTGTGCTCATTAATAAAAAGCTCTGTGTTGGCTGTTTCAACTGTGTCGGGGTTTGCCCGACCGGGACGATGTTCTGGCATGAAGATCTGACTGAGCCTTTTAAGTGCATCGCCTGCGCGCGCTGCACAAAAGAATGCCCAACTGAAGCAATTTTCATGCAGGAAGTATAGCCTCGCGGCAGCCATCCAGATCGCTTAAATAAGGGAGGTTCATTAATGTCTGGTGTAGTTGAAAAGATGCGCGCATCGCGAAAAGTTTTGGCTGAGTATAAATATAAACCGGCACAGATTGAACGCGGTTATGCCGGAAAAACTCTCTATGTAAACCTTTCAACAAAAAATATCGAATCAAAAGATGTTACCCAGCAGATGAAGGATATTTTCATCGGCGGTAAGGGTTTTGGCTTATGGTACCTTTGGAACGCCGTTAAGCCCGAGACTAAATGGAACGATCCGGAGAACGAAATTGTCATCTCACCCGGCCCGATTGCCGGGATAACCCAGTATCCCGGTTCCGGGAAATCGCTGGTCGTTACTTTGTCCCCATTAACAAATTCAGTGATGGACAGCAATGTGGGCGGTTATTTTGGCCCCTATTTTAAATTCTCCGGCTGGGATGCCCTGGAGATTCAGGGTAAGGCTGATAAAGATGTTGTTCTTTTTATCGACGGAGATAATGGCAGAGTTACTATTGAAGAGGTGGATCTCGACCCATCAGCCAGTCACTTGCTCAGCGAACAACTGACAGAACTGATGGCCGAGTCGGAACAGGACCGCAAGAACGTTTCGGTGGTTTCCAGCGGCAGCGGGGCGGAGCATACCCGGGTAGGCATTTTGAACTTCTCATTTTATGACTTACGGCGTAAAGCGGCCAGATTGAAGCAGGCCGGAAGGGGAGGTATCGGCACTGTCTTCCGGGATAAAAAGGTAGCTGCCCTGGTGGTTAAGTTCTCCAGTTTGAGCGGTAAAAGCAACAACCCTGCCGATCCGGCAAAGATTGCCAGGACCGGTGTTAAGATCACCAGAGAAATCAATAAATTTGACGACGCCCAGTTCCGGATGCGGCAGATTGGCACCGCCAACCTGATGACACCGATGAATGATTACGATCTGCTTCCGGTGCATAACTTTAAATACGGATCACACAAAGATGCAGTCGGTATATCATCGGAGGTGCTGCGTAGTCGCTTTACCCAGAAGATGCCTGACGGCTGTTGGGTTGGTTGTGCCCTGTCCTGCTGCAAGGCCGTCGATGACTTTGTGCCCAAAACCGGACCTTTTAAGGGCAAGAAAGTGATAGTAGATGGGCCCGAATACGAAAATGCTGCCGGGCTTGGCTCAAACTGCGGTATTTTTGATCCCGATTACGTGATCGAGGCCAACTTCTACTGCGACACCTACGGTATCGATACTATTTCAACCGGCACGATCATCGCCTTTATTATGGAATGCTACGAAAAAGGTATTTTGAATAAGGAGATTACCGGTGGCCTGGAGCTGAACTTCGGCAATGCCGAGGCGGCGATGGAGCTGATTCACCAGATGGGTCAGGGTAGCGGCTTTGGGAAGATTGCCGGCCAGGGTGTACGCCGTTTAAAGAAAATATTTGCCGAGGAATACGGTGGAGATCCGGTTTTTATGCAGGATATCGGTATGGAAAACAAGGGACTCGAGTATTCGCAGTACCAAGCCAAGGAATCCCTGGCCCAGCAGGGCGGTTACGCCCTGACCAATAAAGGGCCTCAACACGATGAAGCATGGCTGATTTTTATGGACATGGTCAATAATCAGCTGCCGACCTTCGAAAAGAAGGCGGAGGCTTTACATTACTTCCCGATGTTCAGAACCTGGTTCGGACTGCAGGGTCTTTGTAAGCTGCCCTGGAATGATATAATCCCTGAAAGCAACGCCACTTCCGACAGCCCTGAAAAAATACCTGAGCACGTCCAGAATTACGTTGATCTTTTTAACGCCGTAACCGGCAAGAATATTGACAAAGACGAAATGATCCGCCAATCGGAAAGGGTTTACAACTTCCAGCGGGTCTTTAACCTAAGGCTTGGTTTCGGGACCAGGGAACATGACGCTGCTCCTTACCGGGCACTCGGTCCGGTAACCGAAGAAGAATACGAATCGCGTCAGGAACGCTACGACAAGCAGCTTAAGGAAGATGTTGGCATCAACCCGGAAGGGATGAGCACGGCAGCGAAGGTTGCCGCGATGCGTAAATATCGGCAGGAACGTTATGAAACACTAATTGATGTGGTTTACAAGCGCCGGGGCTGGACTGAAAACGGTGTGCCGAAATTAGAACACCTGAAAGATCTGGGCATTGATTTTCCTGAGGTAGTCGAGGTTGTGAAAAAGCATTTATAAAGAATGAATCAAAAGCATTGGAGAACGGTCAACAGTGATTACGGTAAACGGCAATCAGATCGAATGGGAAGAAGATTTAACGGTTGAGAGCTTACTTAAAAAAATGAATTACACTTTTCCCAAGATCGTGGTTCGGGTGAACGGCAAGGTGGTTGAACAGAAAAAGTGGACCGTATTTAAGGTGCCGGACGAGGCTGAAGTGCAAGCCCATCACCTGATCGCCGGCGGCTAATTATTATTTATAGAAACTTAACAATCCTTAAAAAGGAATTTAGAGTTGCATAGCGAATAGAAGATTTCATGCTTAAGGGTAGACTATTGACTATAATAGTATGCTAAGTCAGTAATCTGTAAAGGAGGTGAGGATGAAGATTAATTGGCTGAATTTTTCCTTTTACAGTTTTTTAGTAAAGGGGGGTCTAAGCTAAGGAAAGTTGCAACTTGTTTTAATTTTTAAATCTTGTCTTTACCGGTCACTTTGTTTGAAAAAACAAGGGGTCCGGAAAAAAACCCAAAATAAGGGGAGGTCATTTAAGTTGTTGAAGAATAAAAACGTTTTATTGTTACTGTTAGTTGCTGTATTTTTAGTGTTTGGTGTATTTGGTTGTGGTCAAACGGAAACTCCGCCTGCAGAGGATGATGATGCAGGTGAGGAGCCCGCCGCTGAATTTGAAGGTCAGGTTTTACTCGGCATCATGCTACCGATTACCGGAGCTGTTGCTGAAAACGGTATCGATATGGAAAACGCTGCTAAACTTGCAGTCGCAGAAATTAATGCTGCCGGTGGAGTATTAGGGCATGAAATCATTACTACTACTGGTGATGATGGTTGCGATCCCGCAATGGCTACTGCAGCGGCCAGTAAACTTGTATCTGAAGAAGTAATTGGAGTTGTTGGCGGCTACTGCTCTGGAGCAACACTGCCAACCCTGAAAATTTATGGGGATGCTGGTATTCCAATCATATTAGCGGCATCAAACTCAACTGCTTTGATTGATGAAAATCCGGGTTGGGCGTTCCTGATCAACAGCACCGGTGACATGCAAGCTGAAAACGCTGTAATGCAGTTTGAAAAACTTGGTGTTGAAACCCTTGGCATCATCGATGCTGGAGATGCCTATTCAGCTGATGTTAAAGTTCAAACAACTACTCAATGGACTGCTAAAGGTTACGAAGTTGTGATGGACGGTACAGTCAACCCTGGCGAGCAGGATTTCTCCTCGCTGGTCACAACTATCATGTCTATGAATCCAGATGGTATTTACTGGACAGGATATCATGCTGAAGGTGGTTTGCTAGTTCGTCAGTTACGTGAAGCTGGTTATGAAGGAGTGCTCATGGTAGCTGACGGAACCAGTGACCCGGCATTTATTGAAATCGCCGGTGAGTTCGGCGAAGGAGTATTTTTAACTGCTCCTCCTTTTGCTGATTTGACACCAACAGCTCAGGATTTTGCTGATCAGTATCGTGCAACATATAACAGGAATCCAGGTGCTTACGCTGGTCTAACCTATGACGCAGTTAATCTTTTGGTTGATGCTATTGAGCGCGCTGGTTCTTTTGATGGCGCAGCACTTAAGGATACTTTGGCCGCAACTGCTGATTGGCCTGGTATCTCCGGAGTTGTTACTTTCACCGACCAGAACACTATGAGTACCAGTAACTTTGTTATACTCGTTGTGAAAGACGGAGCATGGGCTTTCGCAGAGTAACAAATGAGACTAAAGAAGAATTCAGGCCCGGAAAATCCGGGCCTGAATTCTCTCATGAGGTGAGCAAATGTCTTTTTGGGACGTTTTTTTACAGCAGCTTTTTAATGGTTTGCTGGTTGGTTCTTTTTATGGTCTTGTTGCAATAGGTTACTCCATGGTTTACGGAATTATCAAGCTGCTTAACTTTGCCCACGCCGATATTTACATGAGCGGTGCTTTTGTTGGCATGGTGGCCTTGTCATTCTTTGCCAATACAGTGATCGGCAATGCCTGGCTGGGAATTGTTATATCTTTAATTATTACGATGTTTCTGGTCGGAATGCTCGGGGTTATAATTCAACGAGTTGCATACCGTCCGATGCTAAAGGCTCCCCGGCTTTCAATTTTAATTACCGCGCTTGCAGTTTCGATGCTTCTTTATAATACTGTATTGCTGCTTACCGGAGGCCAGGTTAGCGCTTTTAGAACCGGCTTAACTAATGAAAGTTTTTATATCGGTACTTTGAGGTTGACAGAAACAAGGGTAATACTTTTAATTGCTGCCTTTTTATTAATGTTTATTTTACACCAGTTTATTACCAGAACCATGTACGGCAAAGCAATGCGGGCTATATCCCTAGATCGGGATACCTGTCAGCTAATGGGCATTAACGTCTATCAAATCGTAGCGATCACCTTTTTTGTCGGCTCAGCTCTCGCTGCAGCAGCAGGTATTATGGCAGGAGTCTATTATGGATCCGCCCATTATTTTATGGGTTTTTTAATCGGGTTAAAAGCATTTACTGCTGCTGTTATCGGTGGCATCGGCATTATTCCGGGCGCAAT
>JBFYYZ010000081.1:0-3404 GCA_041309745.1 Bacillota bacterium
CCACACAGAAGATCTCTGCTACATGCCGGCACACTTAATTGCTGATCAGGTCAAGACCAACAAGGTATCGCCGACAGAAGTAGTCAGGACCTTTCTTAAGCGGATTGAAAAAATAAACCCCAGCATCAATGCCTACTGTACGGTTGCTGAAGAACAGGCTTTAAAGGCAGCTGTTGAGCTGGAAGAAAAAATCAAAGCCGGAATGGCTCCCGGTTCGCTGGCCGGTGTTCCGGTTTCCATAAAAGATGTAACCCTGACGAAGGGGATCAGAACTACTTTTGGTTCTCTCTTATATAAAGATTATGTTCCAGAGGTTGACTCACTGGTAGTAGAGCGCCTGAAGGAAGCTGGAGCGATTATCATGGGTAAAACCAATACCCCTGAGTTTGCCGCCGGTGGTTCTACCTACAACGATCTATTCGGTCCTACCCGCACCCCCTATAATACCGCCTATAACAGCGGTGGTTCCAGTGGTGGCTCGGCTGCCGCTGTGGCAGCCGGCCTCTGCGCTGCAGCCGAAGGCAATGACCTGGGCGGATCACTGAGGATCCCGGCCAGTTTTTGCGGTATCGTGGGCATGAGGCCTTCACCGGGTCGGATTCCCTTTTATCCCAATGATCTTTATTGGGATACGATGTCGCTGGAAGGGCCGATGGCCCGCAGTGTTGAAGACCTGGCCCTGATGTTTGACGTGATGGCGGGGCCGGACAGGCGCAGCCCGGTGGCTTTGATGCCGAAGGAAGCAAGTTTTTTTGAAAGTGTTAAACAAAACCTCAGCAATAAATGCAGCTTTAAGGTAGCCTGGAGCGATAATTTAAACTTAACGCCGGTTGATTATGAGGTTCTCGAGGTGGCCAGGAGATCGATCAAAACGTTTGAACAGTTGGGGTGCACGGTTACTGAAAAATCTCCAGATTTCAGCGGTTTACAGGAGACGGCAGCAGTTTTGCGCGGGGTCCGTTACGCTGCTCTCTACCAGGACGAACTTGAGAAACCGGAGTTTTTAGAGTTGGTTAACCCCAATATTATCAGTAATGCCCGGCAGGGGCTTGCACTAACGGCGGCAGCTATAGCCAAAGCCGATCAACATCGCTCGCGTCTCTGGCGGCAGATGCTTGGCTTTTTTGAGCAGTACGACCTGATCGCTGTGCCCACAGTGCCAATCAAGCCTTTCCCGGCTGATACTGAATATCCCACTGAAATCAATGGTCAGGAGATGAAGAGCTATATCGACTGGATTATGCTGACCTACGCTTTTTCGGTTACCGGGCTGCCGGCGCTCAGCATCCCCTGCGGCTGGACTGAAGAAGGTTTTCCGGTAGGTTTGCAGCTGGCCGGTAAGCCGGGTGGTGAGCGCGAGTTGTTGATTGCCGCTGCCTGCTTTGAAAAGCATAGCCCCTGGCAGGATCGCAGACCACCCTTAAGTGATTAAGCAGATCCTTCCAGACCAAGTGCTGCTGCTTCAGCCCGCATAGCATTGATGGTTTCCTGGATTACTTCGTCCAGACTGAGGCCCAGCATGGCTGCACCTTCTTCGATAATGCTGCGATCGACCCCGGCGGCAAAGTTTTTGTTTTTGTATTTCTTCTTCACCGAGCTTAGCTCCAGGTCGAGAATACTTTTGCTGGGTCGCATTAAAATGGTAGCCACGATCAGGCCGGTCAGTTCATCGGTGGTGTAAAGCACTTTTTCCATTGTCTCCACCGGCTCTACATCAGTACAGATTTTCCAGCCGTGGCTGATAATGGCCCGGATATAATCCTCCGGCCAGCCCTCTTCAGTGAGGATTGCTTTAGTTTTATGACAGTGTTCCTCAGGGTATTTTTCATAATCTAAATCATGAACCAGGCCGATGACCCGCCATTTTTCTAAGTCTTCCTCGCCGTATTTTTCGGCAAAATAAGCCATCACAGCTTCTACGGCCAGGGCATGCTTGATCAGGGCGTCGCTCTGGTTATACTTTTTAAGTAAAGTTAGCGCCTCTTCCCGGGTCGGTTTCTTGTCCATTTTTCCTCTTCCTCCTGTTTATTTCATGCGTTCATTCTTCTCTCTGTCCCGGTTAAATCCTTCTTTCCGGGGTGTCTCTGTCTTAAACAGCGGAGCCAATTAAATGATGCCCGGGCTGGATTTTTCTTATATAATAGAAAGCGAGCATTTTTGAATAAGTTCTATTAAAAACAATATAAAGGACATAGTTGCAGGGGGTGTAGCGCTGTTGGTAAAAAACAAAGCCCTTGAAGAGTGGGTCAGGCAGATGGCAGATCTTTGCGAACCGGACCATTTGGTGTGGATTGACGGCAGCGAAGAGCAGAAGGTCGCGCTTGAAAAAGAGGCGGTTACATCCGGAGAGCTGATTAGTCTTGACCAGGTTAAGTGGCCGGGCTGTTATTATCATCGCACGGCGATCAACGACGTGGCCAGGACAGAACATTTAACCTATATCTGTACCCGCCACGAAAAAGATGCCGGCCCCAATAACCATTGGATGGATCCGGCCGAAGCTTACCGCACAGCAGGCAGTTATTTCAAAGGATCGATGCGCGGCCGCACTATGTATGTTATACCTTTTTCAATGGGACCGCTTTCTTCGCACTTTAATAAGTTCGGGGTTGAGCTGACCGACAGCATCTACGTGGTCGTTAATATGCTTATTGTTACGCGAGCCGGAGATGCGGTGCTGGAAGAACTCGGACCTGACGGTGATTTTACCCGTTGCCTGCATGGAAAGGCTGACCTCGATGAAAGTAAACGCCTGATTCTACACTTTCCCGAGGACAACACAATCTGGAGCGTTAACTCCGGTTATGGCGGTAACGTGCTGCTGGGTAAAAAATGCCTCAGCTTAAGGATTGCCAGCTATCTCGGTTGGCAGGAAGGCTGGATGGCCGAGCACATGCTGATCATGGGCGTTGAAGACCCACAGGGTAAGGTCAGTTATCTGGCAGCTGCTTTTCCCAGCGCCTGCGGCAAGACCAACCTGGCCATGTTGGTGCCGCCCGAATCACTGCGAATTAAAGGTTACAAGGTTTGGATGGTGGGGGATGATATCGCCTGGATCAGGGTAGGTGATGACGGACGACTCTGGGCGGTTAATCCCGAGAACGGGCTTTTTGGGGTGGCGCCGGGAACCAATTGTCACACCAATCCCAACGGGATGGCTACAATCAGAAAGGATACAATTTTCACCAATGTGCTTTTAACCGATGACGGCAGTGTCTGGTGGGAAGATGGCGAGGGAGAGCCACCGGCGGAAGGGACAGCCTGGGACGGCAGCCGCTGGAAACCGGGCCTGACTGACCATGAAGGTAACCTGATTAAAGGGGCACATCCCAACTCACGTTTTACGGCTCCGCTGACTAACTGCCCAATCGCCTCACCGGAGTGGGAAAATCCGCGGGGAGTTC
>JBFYYZ010000082.1:0-6001 GCA_041309745.1 Bacillota bacterium
CCAACCCTGAATTCCTCACTGAAAGTGATCTTCTCTTCAAGGTGCAGATCCATACCGTACAAATCCCCGCAGCGTAAGACAAGATCATCGACAAAACTCTCGATTTCGCGGGCATCGGAAACAACCCCTAGTTCGGTACGATCTAGATATACGACGTAGACCCGGCTGCTGGAATAGTGGTTCAACCACAACAGAGCCAAGAGCAAAAAAGCCGAACAGCCTAAATATATGAAGATGTGCTTATTAATTGAGCGCACCGTTTTAACCTCTCATTTCCTACTTTTACTTAAATAAAGCCTTCTAACGATCCTCTGGTTCATCTTAATTGTTAATTTTTCTAGTAGCATTCCTTAAAAAGCGCGCGGCCGATCAACAAGCGCTGAATCTGAGCTGTGCCCTCGTAGATCTGGAAAACCTTGGCGTCGCGCATCAGCTTCTCTACCGGGTAATCTTTGATATATCCATAACCGCCAAGAACCTGGACTGCATCAGTGGTTACCCTCATCACCATGTCGCCGCAGAAAACTTTAGCGATCGCTGCTTCCTTAGAGTTATCCAGGCCCTGGCTGCCTTTCCAGGCTGCCTGCCAGGCTAAAAGCCTACCTGCTTCAATATCCTTGGCCATATCAGCAAGCATAAACGTAACCGCTTGGTGCATCAGGATCGGCAGGCCGAACTGTTCCCTTTCGGAGGCGTATTTAAGGGCATATTCCATGGCGCTGCGTGCTACTCCCACTGCAGAAGCGCCAACTCCCGGCCGCGAATGGTTGAAGGTCTGCATGATAATTTTAAAGCCATGCCCTTCTTCACCGATTCGATAATCTTCCGGTATTTCTACTTGATCGAAGATCACATCAGTTGTGTTGGCGGCACGCTGCCCCATTTTATCTTCCTTTTTACCTACAGATACACCCGGCAGATCCCTGGGAACCCAGAAAGCGGTTATGCCCTTGTGCCCTAAAGCACGGTCTAGAGAAGCAAAAACAATATAGTAATCCGCCACGCCACCGTTGGTAATGAACGTTTTATTGCCGCTTATTATATACTTTGCGCCAACCTTTTTCGCTGTGCTGCTGATTGAAGCTACATCGGATCCAGCCCCGGGTTCGGTCACGCAAAGAGCAATTTTCTTTTCTTCCGCGCAGATTTTTCCAAGCAGTTCTTCTTTTTGGATCTCGCTGCCAAAATAAATCAGGGGAATTGCGGCCAGACTGTTGATCGCGATACAGCTGCCAATCCCGGCGCAGGCCGCTGAAAGCTCTTCAGCGATCAGTAACTGATCGAGGGCACCAAGACCTCCTCCACCGTATTGCTCCGGAATAACCCCGTATACCAAGTCAGCCTGAAAAGCCTTCTTAACAATTTCTTCCGGGTAATCCCCGCTGCGGTCAAAGTCTGCCGCATGCGGTAATATCTCGGACTGGGCAAAATCATGAGCCATTTTCTGTATTGCCAGTTGTTCTTCACTTAACGAAAAGTCGATCATCAGCGATCCCCTCCTGATCATTACTTGCAACCGCGTTAATGGTTAAATTGATAAACCGATTATAGCGGTTTCTCTGAATCATGTCGAGGATCCATTCTTCGCATAAAAATGAAACCCCCGTTCAGAAGTGAACAGGGGCTCAAAGCTTACCGGCAGCTTGATGGCCGGGTTAAATACTTCTTTACATCATTCCCATTCCGCCGCCGGGCATGCCACCAGGCATTCCACCGCCGCCATTTTTTTCCGGCAGATCGGTTACCACCGATTCGGTAGTCAGGAAAAGAGCTGAGATGCTGGCCGCATTTTGGATCGCTGAACGGGCTACTTTAGCCGGGTCAACAATGCCGGCAGCCATCATGTTCTCAAACTTGCCAGTTATGGCATTAAAGCCGGTTCCTTTATCCATTGACTTGATTTTCTCCACGACAACAGAGCCTTCTGCTCCTGCATTGTCAGCAATTACGCGCACCGGATCTTCCAGAGCCCGCTTAACAATCATCAGGCCGGTTAAGACGTCGCCTTCCAGCTCTTTTTCAAGCTGCTTAAAACCATCGTTAATGAGCAAGTAAGCGATACCGCCTCCGGGTACAATACCTTCCTCGACCGCAGCACGGGTTGCTGAAAGAGCATCCTCAATGCGCATCTTTTTCTCTTTCATTTCGGTTTCGGTAGCTGCGCCAACTTCAATTACCGCTACGCCGCCAGCCAGCTTGGCCAGCCGCTCCTGTAATTTTTCACGGTCAAAATCTGAAGTTGTGTCTTCAATCTGGACTCTCAGCTGAGCGATCCGCTTCTTGATATCTTCGGAGCTTCCACCGCCGTCGACCAGCACTGTTTCTTCCTTGCTGATTCTTACCTGACGGGCATGTCCCAGCATATCTACTTCAACATTCTTCATGTCGATGCCGAGATCTTCAGAGATCACTTTACCGCCGGTCAGAACAGCGATGTCTTCGAGCATAGCCTTGCGGCGATCACCGAAGCCGGGGGCCTTAACAGCCACACAGGTAAAGGTTCCGCGCAGTTTATTGACGACCAGGGTAGCCAATGCCTCGCCTTCGACATCCTCAGCGATCAACAGCAGGTTTTTACCTTTCTGGACGATCTTCTCCAGCAGCGGCAGTAAGTCATGAATGTTGCTGACTTTGCGGTCGGTCAGCAGGATAAATGGATCTTCTAAGACTGCTTCCATTTTTTCTGTATCGGTTACCATGTAGGGGGAGATGTAACCACGATCAAACTGCATCCCTTCAACTACTTTAAGATCGGTTGTAAATCCTTTTGATTCCTCGACAGTGATTACGCCATCTTTGCCGACCTTTTCCATCGCTTCGGCTATTAGCTGGCCGATGGTCTCATCGCTGGCCGAAATGGCAGCAACCTGTGAAATGTCTTCCTTGGTTTCCACCGGCTTGCTCATCTTTTCCAGCTCTTCAAGGGCTACAACAACCGCTTTTTCGATACCGCGTTTCATCAGCATCGGGTTAGCTCCGGCAGCAACGTTCTTTAAACCGTCACGGATAATGCCCTGGGCCAGCAGGGTTGCAGTAGTGGTGCCGTCTCCGGCAACATCATTGGTCTTTGTCGCCACCTCTTTCACCAGCTGGGCGCCCATGTTTTCAAAGGGATCTTCCAGTTCAATTTCGCGGGCAATAGTTACACCATCATTTGTAATCTGGGGAGAACCAAACTTCTTGTCGAGCACTACATTACGACCCTTAGGGCCTAATGTTGCAGTTACGGTTTTGGCCAATGCGTTTACGCCTCTTTCGAGAGCACGCCGGGCTTCTTCATTGTAAATAATCTGTTTCGCCATATCTTGCAACCTCCTTTTTTCTTTTAAATAAAATTACTTAACAAGGGCCAGAATATCGTCCTGTCTCAGGATCAGGTATTCTTCACTCTTAACCTTCACTTCAGTTCCGGCATAGCGGGAAAAAATCACTTTATCGCCAACTTTAACATCCATCTCCATCCGGTTGCCGTTGTCAAGCACTTTGCCTGTTCCGACAGCCATTACTTCACCTTCCTGCGGCTTTTCCTTTGCCTTATCTGGCAACACGATGCCGCTGGCAGTCTTCTCTTCCGCCTCCAAAACCTTAATCACAACTCTGTCTGAAAGGGGTTTGAGGTTCATTTAAGTTTCCTCCTTTGTCTGTATATTTTTTCTTAGCAGCACTCACCATCATTGAGTGCTAATAACTCTATTCTCTAATATACTTGACTATTGCCGGACAAGCAAACAGAAAAGCAGGCTATATTCAAGCCTGCTTCCTAATTTTGACGCTATTCTCTAATATTAAGCCTTATTTCTCTCTCTTACGCTCTTTTTCACTCTCTTTTAATTAAAAACAGCCAAGTTGGCAGCCGACAATTTTGATCCCCACTTCGTTACAGATTTTACCCACGTCACTAACCGGGCAGTCAACTTCAGCCGCAATAGCAAAGGCTTTGCTGCACGGCAGCTTAAGCTTCTCGGCCTCGTAGAGGATCCGCTCATGGAGCTCATTTTGTTTGTTAATATCCAAAGCCACTAAAATCCCTCCTCACTTTTTTCCCGTGCTCAATTATAACACTAAAAATAGATTATTTCGCCGTATATTTCCGTTTCCCTAATGGTCAGCAGTCCGCAGGAAGGCTTTGCAACCCGTCTCGGTTCAACTGCTGAGCCGGGATTGAAATATAGAATCCCGTCAACCCTTTTGGCAACCGGTTCATGCAAATGCCCAAAGACGATGGCCGCCGGATGTTCCGGCAGAAAGAGCTCCCTGACCCGATTAAAATTAAGCACTCTTCCGCCAATATCACCATGCAGCAGACCGATCGACAGGGGACCAATTTTTATCAGCTTTAACCGCCCCAGTTTATAAACGAGATGTAAGGGATCCATGTTGCCGGCAACTGCTTCAACCGGAGCAATTACGCCCAGTTCATTGATTACCGACTGATCCACAAGATCTCCGGCATGCAGAATTAATTGCACATCAGCAAAGTGCTCAAATACCTGGGCCGGAATAGAACGGGCTCTGGTCGGCAGGTGGGTATCGGAAATAACCCCGATTCTGGTCACCTCCGGACCATATGAGACAATTTTAATCGTTTCTTTCACTTAAAACCTCACCATTTTTAGGATCAGGTCACCATTTTCCGGTGCGCGTCATTAATTAACAATTATAAAAGGATATCCTTTGCCGTTAGCGAATGTATTACATTTGTTGCCTGCCTTTGAAGGAGATATCATGGTAAATAATATCCTAAAGGGTTTGTTAATCGGGGTGGCCCTGGTGCTACCCGGACTAAGCGCCGGAACGGTCATCTTAATCTTCGGCTTTTACATCCAGTTCCTCGACGATTTGGCCACCCTCAACTTCAGGCCCTATCTCTTTCACCTGGCCGGAGCCCTGGTCGGAGGTCTGGCTGCCGTCTACACGATAAGTTTTCTGCTTGATAACTACAACTTGCTAATCCTGGCCTTCATCTTCGGGATGCTAGTCGCATCCGTTCCCGTGGTATTAGACCTGAAGCGTGGCTTTGGCCTGCTTAAACCGCTTCCCCTGCTCTTCGGCGTCAGCGGATTTTACCTGGCCTGGTTTGTGATCTGCGAACCGAACCAAACCTTTACCGTCCTGCCTCCCGGAAGCTTTTTTCACTTTCTCATCGGCGGTGCCCTGGCCAGTGCTACGATGCTGCTGCCTGGCATATCGGGCAGTGCCGTGTTGATCATTATCAATCTTTACGATGATGTGATTAACGCTATTCGTTACTGGGAATGGCTAAAGCTTGTTTTTCTGGCGGTCGGATTTTTAGTTGGCATCTTGGGTATGGCCCGCCTGCTGTCTGCGCTTTACCGCCGTTACCAGTTGGAAATATCATTTCTGCTGGCCGGACTGATCGCCGGTTCAACCCGGTCGCTCCTGCCTTTAAGTTTTAGTTTTACCTTCTTTATTGCCGCTCTGGCGGGAGCAGCCCTGGTATACCTGCTGACCAGGATGCGCCAGACTGCCGTTGATTAGAACTAGACTATCCCCTGAAAACTCTCATACATAATTTTCAACCCTTCTTCAATGTCGGTTTGTGGTCGAAAACCGAGCTCTTCTTTAGCTCGATTCGTATCAGCAAAAGTGTGCGACGGATCACCGGCCTGCATCGCTTCATGCTTTACCTCAAAATGCTTCGCAGTAATTTCAGCAAGCAGTTTGAGCACCCCGTTGACCGAAATACGGCTGCCACCACCGATATTATAGACCCGCCCTACTGCCTGGGGTCTTGAAGCAGCCGCCAGGTTGGCTGAAACAATATCGTTTACATACGTGAAATCGCGGGTCTGTTCGCCACTGCCATAGATCACTATCTCGCCTTCGGCTATAATCGCCCTGATAAAGAGGTGGAAAGCCATATCAGGCCGTTGTCCGGGACCGTAAACTGTAAAGTAACGCAAAGAAACAGTCGGTACTCCGAAGTTTTTATAATAAAGAGTACAGAGGTTTTCGGCTGCCAGTTTTGAGACGCCGTACG
>JBFYYZ010000083.1:0-8587 GCA_041309745.1 Bacillota bacterium
GCCCTAAGAATTCTTTTTTCCAGGCTGTTTACCGCCTGATTAAAAAAGTATTCTTCCATCGCTGCGACCAGATCCTTTTTCAGGTCGGCAATCCTGTCCTTCAGCTGGTCAATGACCCACCGGTTTAATTGATCGCCCTTCTCAGCCATCAGTTTATAGTAGATAGGCGGCTTGATGTCGGTCAGAACGATACGGTGCAAAAACTCGAAAAGCCCACCCTCAATCAGCTGGGGCCAGTCTATGGAAACACCGTGATCGGCCTCTTCGATCTTGGCCAGGACGTAAGCGTAAACCATTTTATGCGATTGTTTGTCGAGTTCAGTAAAGTGTTCAGGACGGATATGATCGTTCCAGCGCTGGATACTGGCTGCTTCAAAAAGCAGCTCAAGCAGTTCTTTTCTGATCATCAATGATCACCTCCTTGTTTGAAATACTAAAGGTCTAAAATCCCTGTTTAATAGCGGGTACCAAATTTCAATTTTGGCTCTGTACCGTCAAGCAGTCGCTTAATGTTAGCCTGGTGACGAAAAACTACCAGGATCGCTACGGCCAAACCAAAAATAATATAGGGCAGCTTAAAACCGAAAAGCCAGAAAAAAATTGGCACGAGCAGCGAACCGACTATGGAGGCCAGCGACACATAGCGGGTTATTGCAAAAATAATAGTGGCGGCGGCAAAGAGAGCAAGGGTGACCCAACCGGAAAGAGCCAGCAGCACCCCGATTGCCGTAGCAGCTGCTTTACCACCCTTAAAACCGAGAAACATCGGAAAGCTGTGTCCTAACATCACCAGGATCCCGGCGGCCAGGGGGAGTAAAGAACCACCATCCAAAGCTTTCGCCAGAAAAACTGCCAAAAAACCTTTCAGCAGATCGAGAATAAAAACCGGCAGGGCCAGCTTCCAGCCCATGACCCTTAACACATTCGTTGCTCCGATATTACCGCTGCCATGCTCACGGATATCAGTATTACGAAACAATTTAGCGAAAATAAAGCCAAATGGGATGGAGCCAAGCAGGTAAGCCACAAGCATAATAATAACAGTCAAGAGCTAATCACCTCTGCGTTGACGTTTTTTCAGCTTAATGATAATCGGTGTGCCCTTGAAGCCAAAGGATTCCCGCAGCCTGTTTTCAAGGTAGCGTCTATATGAAAAGTGAACCAGCTCCGGCTCATTGGCAAAAACCACAAATGTCGGCGGTTTAACCTCCGGCTGAGTCATGTAGAACAGCCTTACCCGTTTGCCCTTTACGTTAGGGGGCGGGTTCACCGCCACAGCATCCTCCAGCAGTTCGTTTAGAAGCGAAGTGCTGATGCGCTTGTGCTGTTCCTGCCAGGTTTGCAGAATCAGGGGAAAAAGCTTATCGAGTTTCCAGCCGGTAAGGGCTGAAAGAAAAACCTGGTGAGCATAGGGTATAAAATTGAACTGACGCTTTATAAGATCAATATATTCCGCCCGGGCATCTTCAGTGCCACGTGCCAAATCCCACTTATTAACAACTAAGATCAAGCCCCGCCCAGCCTGATCCACATAGCCGGCTAAGCGTTGATCCTGTTCCGTGGCTCCTTCCACCCCGTCAAGCATCAAAAGAGCCAGATCAGCTCTCTGGACCGCCTTCAGCGAACGCAGGATACTGTAATACTCGACCGATTCATTAACTTTGCTTTTGCGCCTGATCCCGGCTGTATCAATAAACAGGTAGGGCTGCTCCGCGTATTCAAAATATGTATCAATGGCGTCCCTGGTTGTCCCCGGAATCTCACTGACAATGACCCGATCTTCACCAAGTATCTTATTGATCAGCGACGATTTGCCGACGTTAGGCCTGCCGATCACAGCTACTTTTACTGTTTCCGGCTTGTAGCTTTCTTCCTCTATCCTCGTTACCGGAGGAAGTAAGCTTAAGATCAGGTCAAGCAGCTCTCCGCCGCCCTTCCCGTGGACCGCAGATATCGTTAAAGGATCGCCGAAGCCCAGGTTGTAAAACCCATATTTACTGGCTTCCTGTTCAAAATTATCAATTTTGTTGACCACCGGAATAACCTGTTTATTACTGCGCCTGAGCATCAAGCCGATTTCCTCATCAAGCGCCGTTAAACCTTCCCGGCCGTCGAGCAGAAAGAGAATCAAATTGGCTTCATCCACGGCAAGTTCAACCTGCCTCCTGACCAGGACGGAAATGCTGTCCTCATTACCGAAGGTTATACCACCGGTATCAATAATGACCAGCTCCCGCCCGCTCCATTCAGCAGTTCCGTAGAGTCGGTCCCTGGTAACACCGGGCATTTTTTCTTCAATAGCCGTCCGGGCTATGGTCAGACGGTTAAAAAGGGTTGATTTACCGACATTCGGTCTGCCTACTATGGCTACAACATTATTCATAGCTGTTCTCCTTCTGGTCCTGGCCCTGGATGACAAGCCAGGTAACCGCTTAAAGATTCAACAAGCTCAAGTGGACCGGTTACTACTTTAAGTGGAACTTTTAAACTGGCTTCGACTTCTTTTATCGTTAAATTATCCAAGAAGAGATCGCCGCCATCACGTAAGAGGTTATTCGCGATAAAAACCAGATCTCCCTTTTCTTCATTTTCCAGGGCTTTCATTAAATCGCTGCCGGTGAGCAGTCCGGAGACGGTTACCTGTTTTCCGAAAAAGTGATTCTCAGCAGCTACCAGGTTTACTGAAAGGCCCTTAATCGGCCTTAAGCTGGCTACGAGCTGCTCTAAAATAGATACAGCAGCCTTACCGGTAACAATAGTAATGCTGAGCTCCCGGCCGGAGAGATCAAGGCGCGGGATTTTATTTTCCAGCTGTTCCAGCTCTTCCAGAAACAGCCTTGCCAGACCTACACCGTTTTCCAACTGCGGATATCCTTCATAGGCGATTGCAGGGGGATAGGCCAGGGAAGCAAGATTATAAAATTCATCGGCCAAAAATACAAAGCGGCTGGCGCGGTCGGCTAGATATTTTTGCTGAATAATTTCAATCTGTTCAACCAGGGGAAGAGCTTCATCCGCTGTGAAGCTCCTGAGTGTGGAATTTTCGCAGCGGTGCCTGGTCAGTCCAACGGGTACCAAAGCCACGCTTAGTATATTTTCACCCAGGGCGGCCAAATCTGCGAGGGATCTTTTTAGCTCAGTGCCAGTATTAAGATCAGGGCAAAGCACCAACTGGCCATGAATTTTTATTCCGGCCCGGACCAGCTGCTTTAAATTTACGAGGCCCCTTTTTGCCAACTTCGAACCCATCATCTGCATGCGCAGTTCGGGGTTAGTGGTATGAACCGATACATAGAGCGGACTCATCTGCAGCCTGATGATTCGCTTCAGATCATCCTCCCTGACCCGGTTTAGAGTGATAAAATTTCCATATAAGAATGAAAGCCGGTAATCATCATCTTTAACGTATAAAGCGCTGCGCAGCCCCCGCGGGTTTTGATCAACGAAGCAGAAGAGGCACTGGTTGGGACAGCTCTGCAGCCGATCGATAGTCAGCGGATTGAAACGCAGGCCTAGGCTGCTACCGGCAGACTTCTTAATCCTGATCCTTTTCAGTTTTCCGTCATCCTGCAACAACAAAAGGTTAAGCAGATCATCAACTTCGAGGATCCGGTAATCGATCAGGTCGCCAATTTTTTGATTGTCAATACGGAGTAGTTTCCAGCCGGCTTTGATGCCAGCCCTGGCGGCTGGTGAACTTGGTGAAATGTAATCGATCAGATGTCCTTTTTCCGGCTGTTGATCAGGCATCTTTATCCTTCTCTCCCTGAACCTTTAATGAACGGCGGGCATAATAATCCGGATCGAAACCCCGCCTTTCAAGCCACTCAGCCGTGTACCCGCTGATCACCAGCGGTTTCTCTGCCAGTTGCCTGATGCTGCCGGCACCGATGCTAAGCATAACTGCTTTAAGTTCTCTCTCAATAGATTCAATCTTGCGCACCAGGGCACTACGCCCTTTGCGCAACAAATAGTAAAGTGGCAACCCGGCCATACCAACTGCCCTGGCGCCCAGGGTAAGAGCTTTAGCCAGATCCGTGGCGTCCCAGATTCCTCCCCCGGCAAAGACCTCTGTATGTGAATCAGCAGTTTTCAGCGTTTCGATCAGACTAATTGCACTGGGAATGCCACAGGTTCTTAAATGATTGGGACGCACTTGACCATGGCGGATATTTTCGATCTTCAAAAAATCTGTACCACCTCGCCCGGCGCAGTCAAGGGCCTTTACTCCGGCTGCAGTAAGTTTGGCAACCGCTTCGGCCGCCATTCCAAAACCCACTTCCTTGATAATTACCGGTACGCCTACTTTTTGAACGATTTCTGTAATCCGCTCAAGAGCGCCGGCAAAATTACATTCGCCTTCATTCATGGCCAGCTCCTGGGCAACATTTAAATGAATTTGCAGGGCGTCTGCCCTGACCATCTCGATCGCCTGCAGGGCCATCTCAACGGTAGCGTAGGAACCGATATTGGCCCAGATCTGACCGTGGGGGTTAAATTCCCTGACAACGGTAAAGCTATCTCGGCAGAGCGGGTATTTGAGAGCAATCAGCTGCGACCCGACGGCCATTGGCAAAGATAACTGATCGGCAACAACAGCCAGGCTGGCATTAATAGCCCGGGCCAGGCCTGTACCACCGGTGATAGCGTTAATGAAAAAAGGCGAACGTTGAGTTCGCCCCAAATAATCTGCTTCGATGCTGATCTGCCCCAGGTCAAGTTCAGGCAGGCAGTCATGAACAAAACTGATCTCTGAAAAATCAGCCCGCCCCGGTTTTGCCCGCGCGGCAATCAGCAGATGCTCATTCTTTCTTTTAAACCTGGACATTTATTCCTGGCCGCCTTCAGCTTCCACTTCTTCAGCTTTAGATTTAGCTTTTTTAGGTTTAGCTTCCACTTCTTCAGCTTTAGCTTCTACCGCTTCAGCTTTAGCTTTAGCTTTCACTTTTTTAGGTTTAGCTTCCACTTCGCTTTTCTCTTCGTCGGAGGCCTTATTGTCATTCTCAAACAGGTCGCCGAAAAGATCTCCCAGTGTAACATTACCGTTATCTGAGCCATTTACAGAAACAGTATTGCCGTTATAGGCAGCACCGCCAGCTTCGGTAACACTGAGGCTGATCCGTTTATTTTTAGGTTTAATTTCTAAAATCTTAACCTCCAGCTCATCTTTTTCCTGCAACACTTCGGAAGGATGCTTGACATGGAAATCAGCCAGCTGTGAGATATGAGCCAATCCCTCCAAACCCGGCTTGATTTCGATGAAAGCTCCAAAATTGGTCAATCTGGTTACTTTGCCCGTAACTATCTGGCCGCTTTCCAAACCTTCGACCAATTTCAGCCACGGATCGGGTAAGGTTTTACGAATACTGAGGCTAATCCGTTCTTTTTCCGGGATTACTTCGAGTACTTCAACCTCTAGCTGTTCTCCAACTTTTAAAACTTCACCAGGGTGATTGACACGTTCCCAGGATATTTCCGATACATGGACCAGGCCATCAATCCCGCCGATATCGATAAAAGCGCCAAAATTAGTCAACCGCTTAACGGTGCCGCTGATCACAGACCCAACTGTTATGGCTTTTAGCGTTTCATCTTTCTTTTTAGCTTCAACATCTGCCATGATTGTCTTGCGGCTAAGAATCAGCTTTGTTTTATCGCGGTCGAATTCGATAATTTTAAATTCCAGCGGCTGATCTTTAAAAACAGCGAAGTCCTGGATATAACTGGTGTCGACCAGGGATCCCGGCATGAATCCTTCCACTCCTGCCCCGAGATCGAGAACCAGCCCGGCATTAACGACCTGTTTAACCACACCAGCAGTAACCGTTCCGTTTTCATGAGCCTCCAGCAGTTCGTTAATCCTTTTATCACGGGCCAGCCTTTTATGTGAAACGACTACTTTCCCTTCCTGCTCATCATCTTCAATAACCGTGACTTCAATTTCATCCTCAGGAGCAAAAAGATCGGACAAGGTTTTACCTGCTTCCAGGTGCACTTCGCCGACAGGGAGAACAGCCTCTGATTTGCTGCCGATATCGACAAACACTTCTTCATCGGTAACCCTTGCTACCTTTCCGGTAACCTGCTCACCAACCTGGGCTACCTTGATTTCTTCGTCAAACAGAAACTGCTCTTCGTTCTTTACTTCTGCATTCTCATTCTCATTCTCCATACTCTCCACAACCTCCTTGATCATCCATGGGGGAGTTGACGCACCGGCAGTAACGCCGATCACCAGATATTGGTCAACAAATGACCGATCCAACTCCCTTGCACTGTTTACCCGGCAAGCCGGTTTCAGCTGCCGACATCTATCATAAAGGGTCATTGTGTTGGCGCTGCTTGCACTGCCAACAACGACAAAAGCGTCAACCCTTTCTGCCATTGTCAACACTTCATCCTGCCGTAAACGTGTTTCCGGACAGATTGTATTATAAACCATACCGTCGAGATGCGCACCCCGGAATAATTTTTGCGCCTTACCGTAAAGATCGGGATCGCAGGTGGTCTGTGCAATCAGGGCAGCAGGCTTATCGATGATCAGTTCTTCTAACTCCTCGAGGGTTGCCACCACCTCTGCATCTGCACCGGCCCAACCCACCAGACCTTCAACTTCGGGATGGCTGCGGTTGCCGAAAATGACAACCTTAATATTGCGCTCAGTTAGCTCACGGGCGATTTCCTGGACCCTTTTCACCCGGGGGCAAGTCAGATCGATTATTTCCAGGTTATCCTTTTCTTCCAGGGTGGCCAGTAGTTGAGGGCTGGCACCATGAGTCCTGATCGCCAGGTAGGAACCGCAGGCTTCTTCCGGCTGATCAATTTTTTTGATGGCCTGCTCGGCCAGGTACTCCACTACCTGTTCGTTGTGGACCAGGTCACCTAATACCGAACCTTCACCCACCTGAGCTGCTTTTTCAAGTAAGCAATCGAAAGCCTTATTTACTCCCGAACAAAAACCTGCTTTTTTTGCCGTAATTACCTTCACTTATTATTCTGCTCCAGAAGCAACCGGCTGATACTGCCCATGATCATGTCGCTCATCTCTTCCAGTTGCTCTCTTTTTTCATTTTTTTGTTCGTAGACCAGCGGTGGCAAGACAAATGGTTTCCCGATATGTACTTTAACCGGGTTAAACAAACGGTACGGACCTGCTACCGCCACCGGCAGGATCGGAACCCCGCTGCGGACGGCGATCAATGCTGCTCCGTTGTAGGCTTTCTGCAAGACGCCAGTTTTACTGCGCGTTCCTTCCGGGAACAGTCCTAAAACATGGCCCTCTTTTAAGAGCAGGTACGCCTTCTTAACGGCGATCAGGTCAGCTTCCTGGCGGTTGACGGGAAATGCTCCGGCTCTGATCAGTAAAAAGCGCATGATGAAATTGCTAAAAAGCTCTTTTTTGGCCATGTAGTTAATTCTATACCAGGCTGGAAGCGCTACCCCCACTGAGAGAGGGTCAAGCCAACTGATATGGTTGGCGCAGATTATAAAGGGCTTACGACCGGGAATATTGGTCCTGCCGATGATGGTAATGCGGTAAAAAACTTTAAGATAAATTAAAAATACAAAGCGTGCAAAATAATAGAGCAAATTTTCACCTGTTTTCCAAGGGCCGCTTACCTGTGTCAATAATCCTGATTATCTCACTTACGACTCCCTCAAAATCCATATTTGTAGTATCGATGACAATCGCATCCTGGACGATGGTCAGCGGCGAATCTTCACGCTGTGAGTCGATATTATCCCGTTTCACAATTTGTGCTGATACCTCTTCTGTGCTGATCGTGATGCCCTTTTCCAGCTGTTCCCGGTTACGCCTCCTCGTTCTTTCCTCAAGTGAGGCATCGAGATAAAATTTAAAATCGGCATCCGGGAGCACCACCGAAGTGGTATCCCTGCCCTCCATAATGATACCGTTAGTTTCGGAAGCAATCTGCTGCTGCAGGGCTACCAGATGCCGGCGAACGACCGACTGGGCTGATACCGGGGAAACCATCTCGTTGATGTAGGGCTTGCGAATTTCCTCCGTTACATCTTCTCCATCCAAGTAAACCTCTTTATGATCCCCCAAGCAGATAACAGTCCGGTTCAAGGTTGACCTAATGGATTCAATGTTATCCAATTCAATATTTTCTCGTATCATTTTCAGGGTAATCGCCCTGTACATAGCCCCTGTATCTAAATACTGCAAGCCAAGGCGTTTAGCAACTTCACGGGCGACCGTGCTTTTTCCGGCTCCGGCCGGTCCGTCGATCGCCACTTTCGGCTTTTTTTGCATACTGTTCACTTTAATTATCAATCTCCAAAACCTAAGTTTGCAATTGATGAGAAGATTTTATAGAAGCAGCTTTCTTATTCTCTCATTTACAGCGCTAATTTGCAAGCTAACCGGCATCTGAACAGGAATAATCTTAGAGCCTGACCAAACGGTACAGACGTTCAACTTCTTTTTCCGACAGAGGACGGCTGGCTCCCTTTGGCAGTGAAACTGCTGTCAGTCCGGCGAAACAAACCCGCTCCAGATCATAAACAGGATGATTTATCGCGGCGAGCATCTTCTTAACCTGCCGCTTCCTACCTTCTGTTA
>JBFYYZ010000084.1:0-3648 GCA_041309745.1 Bacillota bacterium
ATACTGCAGCAGCGTCGGTAGAGGATACAATCGAGCCTAATAATAACCCTTCCAAGAGAGAAAATTTAAGAAAAACTACGGCAGCGTATCCGACGATCATCGCCGTAATCAACACCCCCAATGTTGACAGAACCAACCCAGGGACAAATAGAGGTTTTACGGTTTTCCAGTTAGTATCTAGCCCGGCGGAAAAAAGAATAAAGACCAGCGCAATGATACCAATAGATTTGGCTATCCCGTAATCATCGAAATAAATTCCCCCTAACCCCTCAGAACCAGCCAGCATACCGATTAACAAAAAAAGTAATAAGGCCGGTAACGCTAACCGATCAGAAAGTTTACTCGCCACCACACTGATCAAAGCCAAAATTGCCACCCAGAATATAATCGTCTCAATATTCATTCAGATTTTAATTCCCGTAAAAAGTTGAAATGGACGTTATCGACATCCTTGCTTTACTTTGCGATTTATTCTAACACATAATATTCTGCTCACCAACAAAAAACAGGCCAAATACAGCCTGCGAGATAAAGCTACAGATTAAAACTATGCCGTGATTAATGAAATTTACTTTATCGTAGAGCTCAAAAACGCAATAACCAGTTCTTTTATCTTATCCCGGATTTCCCTGAATATGGCCAATTTCTCATCTTCAGATCCTTGGGCTAAAGCCGGATCTTCCAACTCCCAATGGATTTTTATATACTTTCCCGGAAAGGCCGGGCAGCTCTTTTTTGCATTATCACAAACTGTAATAACATAATCAAATTGTTGTCCGATAAATTCTATAGCGGATTTTGACCGCTGGCTGGATATATCTACCCCAACTTCCTCCATCACCTCAACGGCCAGCGGATTAACTTGAGTAGGTTGTAGGCCTGCACTAAATACCTTAAGTTTATCAGCTGCTATCTGAGGCATGAACCCTTCAGCCATCTGACTGCGGCATGAATTTCCGGTACAAAGAATAAGAACTCTTTTTTTATTCATCTATTATTATTTTCTGCGGCATTATTTTGTCTAAGAGAAAACGGGCAACAAAAACCCGGCTTATTTTCAGCGCGGTTAATAGATGATAGAACCAATAGCGCCACTAAAGCTAACGCGATTAATGTGCATTGCTTAAATTTTCCCATGAGCAAACCACCTCTGAGTCTTCAAACAAACTCTCACCAGCAAAAGCATCACCGGCACCTCAATCAAAACTCCTACAACCGTAGCCAATGAAGCCCCTGAAGACAGCCCAAAAAGTATTGTTGAAGTAGCAATCGCCACCTCAAAATGATTACTCGCCCCAACCAATGCTGATGGAGCAGCATCTCTATAAGGCAATCTCAACCATTTCGCCAATCCGTATGTGACTGCGAAAATCAGGCAGGTTTGAATGAAAAGCGGGATCGCTATCAAAAAAATGATCTGTGGCTGATTAATTATCAGCTCGCCTTTGAAAGAAAATAAAAGAATCAGCGTAAGCAATAATGCGCCAATTGATACCGGCGTCAGGTAATGCAGAAACTTCTCCTCAAACCACTTAAATCCCTTTTTTGCGATCAGCCATTTCCTCGAGTAGTAGCCAAGAAGAAGCGGCAGACCAACGTATATCACCACCGACAACACAATCGTCTGCCAAGGTATAGGCATCTTATTCACGCCCAACAGCCAGCCACCCAAAGGCGCATAAAGAAATAACATGGTCAGCGAATTAATGGCTACCATTACCAGCGTATGACCGTCATTGCCCTTGGCTAAATGTCCCCAAATCAAAACCATTGCCGTGCAAGGGGCGATACCAAGCAAAATGCACCCTGCAATATAAGAACGAAATAACTCAACCTGCACCCCGCCCTTTATGATCTCCATTCCCGGAAGCCAACCTTTAAATAATAATCCAAGAAACAACCATGCGATAGCCAGCATGGTAAACGGTTTTATGCACCAATTGACTACCAGCGTAAGGATAACCGGCTTAGGAGCTTTGCCCGCCTTGATCACCTCAGCGAAATCAATCTTGACCATGATTGGATACATCATGAAAAACAAACAAATGGCGATAGGAATGGAAACCTGATAAATCGAAATCTGATCAAGCCTAACAGCGACCTGCGGGAATAATTTACCGAGAGCTATCCCGATTCCGATGCAAAGAATGACCCATCCGGTAAGATATTTTTCAAAAAAACTTAATTTCCGCTCCTCGTGAGTAACATGCTCCATTTGCTCGCCTCCCCTAAAACAACTTCACAATATAAATCCCGGAATAATACAGTCCAATAAGAATAAAAATCACTCCAGTGATCCGGCGGGTATAGTACTCAAGTGCCGTAATTTTATGAAACCAGTGGCTCAACGAAGTAACACCCAAAGCGATCGCAATAGCGAATATCAAGACCGGAAGCCCTGTCCCTACGCCATAAATAAAAGGCAACAAGGTTCCCGCTTTACTGTTCAGCGCCAGGGGAATAAGACTGCCGAAAAATAACGCCGCTGAAACCGGACAAAACGCCAAAGCGAATATAAGACCCAGAAAAAAAGCCCCCGGCGCGCCGGACTTCACCAGCTTATTGTGATGCTTCTGAGAGAATACCACCCCGGGCAATCGTATCGTGATGACTTCCAGCAAAAATAATCCCGTGACAATTAAAAGAGGCCCTAAAACCTTAACCATGTATTTTTGCAAAAACTGCGCCACCTGCGGCACGCTTAAAAGAGAACTGATAATAATCCAACCGAGAACAGCATAAGCGACCATCCTTCCTAGCGTATAGGCGAGCCCTGAAATAAACACCATAAATGGGTGAGCAATCTTCTTTGAAAGAAACGACACCGCCGCTATGTTTGTTGCCAGCGGACAAGGACTGATTGACGTCAATATCCCCAGCCATAAAGCCGAACCAAAAGCAATTAATAGCTCCATCATTGCGCATCCTTCATAAAACCGTTTATCTCATTAGTCAGGTAATCAACAAATTTTTGTTTATTCCGGGCAAGCTCCCAGATCTTATCAAGATTTTTTGATTTAACTTCCTTTCCGTCTTTAACCATCGAAAGAATGAGCGACTTGGTGTACAGCTTATAGTCGTTCACGAAATGCTCATTTCCCCGATCCTCCACATTCACAGCCTTAAACTCAAGCTTGCCTGCAGCGAGAGGATCCTTAAAATTTGTCTCAATAGCTTCCCTAGAGTAATTTTCCATCAAATTACAGGTATAACAACGGAATGATCCGTGGAAATAATACGCCATGATTTTCGCTGAGCTGCTATCTGCCGCAAAGACTGCTGAGGCGCTAATAACCGCAACAGCCACCAGAATTACGAGAAGAAGTTTCTTCACTTTTACCTCCTGAAGTTTTATTAGCCGCTTTTTCAATAATTTCCTAGCAATCCAACATAAGCACGGGGCGCTATTTCGATAAAATCTTTTTAATCTCATCTTTGCTCAATACTTTTCCAGCCGAAACCACAGTGCCGTCAACCGCAAGACCCGGCGTAATCATCAGACCGTATTCGGTGATCTTATCGATATCCGTCACCTTGCCGATTTCAGCCTGAATGCTTAATTCTTTTACCGCCGCCTCAGCATTAACGGTAAGCTGTTTGCATTTGGAGCAACCTACTCCTAAAATCTCAATTTTCATTTTAAGCCTC
>JBFYYZ010000085.1:0-5054 GCA_041309745.1 Bacillota bacterium
CATGGCTCTGCAGAGTATGCGATGCTCTATGCCAAGGGTGAAGTTGGCAAGCAGGACTTTGATAAGTATACCGAAACCATGTCTGCTGCAGCAAAAGGCCCCGTTATTCTTAACGGTCTGGATGCTGCGCCCAACTTCCTGATGTTCGTTGGCGATTCCATTATCTTCGGCGAATAATCAGTTATTTTATTTGAGTGTTCTATCAAACATAGGGTTGCCTCAGGCAACCCTATGTTTCAGTTTGGAGGTAGGCAAGATGGAAAGTAATTGTCTTTTAAAACTGGATAAGATCTGCAAATCATATTATGGCAACCAGGTTTTAAAAGATGTCTGTTTGGAGATTAAAAAAGGCGAAATTCACGGCCTGGTCGGTGAGAATGGCGCCGGCAAGAGCACCTTGATGAATATATTGTTTGGGATGCCGGTCATTCAACAGACCGGAGGATACGAAGGTGATGTTCTCCTGGAAGGTAACCAGGTTTGTTTTACCTGTCCGTCCGAGGCGATGGGTTACGGTATTGGCATGGTTCACCAGGAATTTATGCTGATACCCGGGTTCACCGTAGCGGAAAATATCAAGCTTAACCGGGAACGGACTAAACCGAATCTGGTCAGTCGAATGCTTGGTAAGAAAATGGAAATTATTGATGTTCAGCGAAACCGGCACGAGGCGCGGGCCTCTTTGGATCGCCTGGGGATGTCCTTTGATGAAATGATGCCTGTTGGAGGGCTTCCTGTTGGCTATATGCAGTTCATCGAAGTAGCAAGGGAAATTGATAAGGAAAATACTAAGATTGTAGTCTTTGATGAACCAACTGCTGTTCTGACTGAAAGTGAGGCCGAGCAATTTTTAGATACTGCCCGTAAACTGGCAGCAGATGGTATGGGCGTGCTCTTCATCAGCCACAGGCTGGATGAAATTGTTAGCCTTTGCGATCGCATTACTGTTTTGCGCGACGGCGAAGTGGTTGCTGTTTTAAATAAAGGTGAAGCCTCTATTCAAAGAATCGCCGAGCTGATGGTTGGGCGTCAGATAAATCGCATGGCGACAAGGGAAAAAACGGTCCAGGCTGGCAAGCCGATTTTGGAGATTAGAAATTTAGCAGTTGATATGCCCGGTGAAAAAGTGAAGGAGTTTAGTCTTGACCTTTATGAGGGTGAAATATTAGGTATTGGGGGACTTGCCGGTCACGGCAAAATTGGCATTGCCAATGGGATCATGGGCATGTACCCTGCAACCGGCAGTCTTGTAAAACAGGATAAATCTCTGCCGCTTGGCGATACCATGCGGATGCTGCAGGAAAATATGGCTTTTGTTTCCGAAGATCGGCGCGGTGTTGGTTTGCTGTGGGAAGAATCAATTGAACATAATATTATCATCGCTGCGATGCAGAGTCAGAAGAAGTTCTTAAAACGCATCACCCCTTTATTAACCATCGAAGACGGGGCCATGATCCAGGAGCATACCCTTAAGATGATTAAGGACCTTGATATCCGCTGTGTAGGACCCCAGCAGTTGGTTAAAAGGTTAAGCGGGGGAAACCAGCAGAAGATCTGCATCGCAAGGGCAATTACCCTTTCTCCGGATATTCTGTTCGTATCTGAGCCAACCAGGGGTATTGATATCGGTGCCAAGCGCATTGTTCTGGAGTTACTGCTACAACTGAACCGGGATTTGGGCGTAACAATTGTCATGACATCCAGTGAACTGGCCGAGTTGCGTTCAGTCTGCGACCGGATTGCGATTATTTACGAAGGGCGATTAGAGGGCGTGCTTCCGCCCGATGCACCGGACCTTGATTTTGGCCTGATGATGGCCGGGGAGTTTGAGCACAAGGGGGCAGATCAGGCATGAAAAATTTTATAGACCTAGCCTATAATAAAATTGGTTTACCGAGGTTAATTATTACTATTTTTTTACTGGTATTTCTGATTGCTGCGGCGGTAGTTGATCTATCAATACCGATGCTTACCGGCAGTCTATTGGTCCGTGTGGGGATGAATGCTGTTCTTGTATTGGCCCTAATCCCGGCGATTAAAGCAGGAACAGGCTTAAACCTGGCCCTGCCCCTCGGCATTATGTGCGGCCTGGTCGGAGCAGTTATTGCCATTGAATACAAACTGGCAGGTGCCACTTCCTTTGCCGTTGCCCTGGCCATTGCCATACCGTTGGCGATCATAGTCGGTTACCTTTATGGTCTTGTCCTTAATCGGATTAAAGGACAAGAGATGATCGTCGGTACTTATGTTGGTTTTTCAGTGGTATCAGGAATGTGTATTTTTTGGCTTTTAGCGCCTTTTAAAAACCCGGAAATGGTTTGGGCCTACGGTGGAACCGGGCTCAGAAATACCATACTGCTGCATTCCAGTTTTGATAAAATTTTAAACAACTTCCTTGGCTTTAAAATTGGAGAAATAGAAATACCAACTGGTCTGCTGCTCTTTTTTGGCCTCCTTTGTTTTTTAGTCTGGCTATTTGGGAAAACCAGAACCGGTAATGCAATGCACGTAGCGGGCAGTAACCCCCGGTTTGCGCTGTCTTGTGGTATTAATATTGATCAGATGCGCATTCTTGGCACAGTGCTTTCCACTGTATTGGCTTGCATCGGTATTCTGGTTTACTGCCAAAGTTATGGTTTTCTTCAGCTCTACCAGGGGCCGCTGATGATGGCCTTCCCGGCGGCTGCGGCGATCCTGATTGGTGGCGCTTCTCCTAAAAAAGCAGCAATATCACACGTTATTATCGGAACTTTTCTGTTCCAATCCCTGCTGGTGGTCGCCCCCCCGGTCATTAATGTACTTGTTGAAGGCAGTTTTTCTGAGGTCTTCCGGGGGATTGTCAGCAACGGGGTTATCCTTTATGCCCTGGCGACCAGGTGGGAAGGAGGAGAGTAGCAATGATACCGGAACAAAAAGAGCTTAAGCCAAGTGCAAAAAGTCCCTTAACCTTCATTAAACGAAAACTGATCGAATATGCCGTTCCGCTGTTGTTTCTGGTCCTTTGTATTATCGGAGCCTATTATGCCAGGCTTCAGCCGGCATTTTTAATTAACGAAATCATCATGCGGATGGCCCGTAACCCGGTGTTGGTCCTGGCTTTAATCATTCCAGTTGTTGCCGGAATGGGGATGAATTTTGCGATTGTTTTAGGCGCCATGGCCGGGCAGATCGGGTTGATTATCATCACTCATTACGAAGTAACAGGGATAGTCGGGTTATCGGTTGCAGCCTTCATTGCAGTTCCTTTTGCTGTACTATTTGGCTACCTGACCGGCAAATTATTAAACCGGGCTAAGGGCAAAGAGATGATTACCAGCATGATATTTGGCTTTTTTGCTGTCTATGTCTGGCAGCTCTTCTTTCTTGTGTTTGTCGGCTCAATTATTCCAATGCGTAATGAAAAGATGATTTTATCAACTGGGGTAGGCGTTCGCAATACGGTCGACCTTGTGGGGATCCGGTATGCGCTGGATGATATTATCAAAATCAGGGATCTGCCCGGGATTAATATTCCGATATCGACCCTGATCGTAGTGGTCCTGTTTTGCATACTAATTACCTTTTTTATGAAGACCAAATTGGGTCAGGATATCCGCGCAGTCGGTCAGAATATGGAAATCGCTGCTATCTCCGGTATTAATGTTGATAAGATCAGAATTACTGCGATCATTCTATCGACAGTACTGGCAGCCTGGGGGCAGATCATCTGGCTTCAAAATATTGGAACCTTAAATACCTATGGCAGTCATGTGCAGGTAGGGCTTTTTGCCGTGGCAGCGCTGTTGATTGGTGGAGCTTCGGTGGCGAAGGCCAATATCTGGCAGGTTCTCTTAGGCACTTTTCTGTTCCACACACTTTTTATCATTTCACCGACTGCCGGAAGAAATTTATTAGGCGATGCCCAAATTGGAGAATTTTTCAGGGTTTTCGTTGCTTATGGGGTAATTGCTGTTGCCCTGGTCCTGCATGCCTGGCAAAAACATAGTGCAGCTAAAAATAAATAGGATTGCTTACTTTTTGACCTTTTGAATGGAGAGAATATAAATGAAGCCAGAGTCAATATTGAGCGACCTGATTAGAATTAATACGGTTAATCCACCGGGAAATGAAACAGCTGCGGCTGAATACCTGAAAAAACTTTTTAGCGATAACGGTTTGGAAAGCGAAATAGTTGAATCTGAAAAGGACAGAGGTAGTTTTATTGCAAGAATCGGAAAAGGTTCTAAAAAGCTACTTTTTGTTTCACATCTTGATGTTGTCCCTGTTGGTGACGACTGGGATTTTGAGCCCTTCAGCGGAGAGATCAAAGATGGCGTGATTTACGGGCGGGGTGCCCTTGACTGCAAGGATCTTACGGCCGCCCAGGTAGTTGCCGCTCTTGAACTGCATGCCGAAGGAGCCCCTCTTAATGGTCAACTTATTATTGCCGCTACCGCTGATGAAGAAAAAGGCGGTAATCTTGGAGCGAGTTATTTGATCAAAAAGGAAGCTGATAAAATCAAGGCCGACTATGCCGTCAATGAAGGTGCGGATCAGCCCATTGCGATTAACGGCAAGCTTGCTTACTTTATCCAGGTTGGCGAAAAAGGAACGGCTTGGTGTACCTTAAAAGCCCGTGGTGTTGCCGGTCACGGCTCCATGCCTACTCTGGCCGATAATGCCGTGGTCAAAATGGCCCGCGCTGTCAGCAGGTTGCATAACTACCGTGCGGAAGTAATTGTAGTCCCGGAAGTAGAGATGCTCCTGAAAAAAATAGCCAAATTATGTAATTTGGAGCTAAGTAGCTGCAGGGCAGACGATGTAGATAATTTATTAGAGAAACTTCCCTTGGATAAAGCTTTTGTTGAAGCTTTACGGTCAATGACCAGAATGACTGCTTCGCCAAACCAGATCCGTGGTGGGACAAAAACCAACATTGTGCCGGATTATTGTGAAGCCGATATCGATATTCGCATTTTGCCTGGACAGGATTGTGAGTATGTAGAAAAAGAGTTGCGTATGATTATCAGTAAAGATATTGAAATTGAATTTAATGAATGCAAGGATCCTACATT
>JBFYYZ010000086.1:0-2836 GCA_041309745.1 Bacillota bacterium
TTTACAAGGTGTACCATCCTTTCTCTATAAAAAAGATCAGGTTGTTCACCTCTTTGACAATAGTATTTTGGTTGATATCGGTTTTGGTGGTAATTTCTTTGCCCTGGTTGCTATGGAACAGCTTGGCTTGAAACATTCGAAGGAATATCTTAATGATTTTATCCGCTATGGACTGGCAATACGGGAAGAAATTAATGCCAATGTCCAGGTGGAGCACCCGGAAAAACCTTTTATCAACAGGGTTGAAGATATCTTGTTTTACAGTGAACCGCAGTTTGCCGGCGACACCAATAAAAGTCTGGTTGTGTTGGGTCACGCCATGGTCGACCGTTCGCCCTGTGGGACCGGAACCTGTACCCGGATGGCTGCCCTGCATGCCCGGGGCAAACTAAAAGAGGGAGAACCCTTTTTCCAGGAGAGCATCACTGGCGCTGTATTTGAAGGGCAGGTAAGCGGCCTGACCAAGGTCGGTGATCTTCCGGCAGTGCTGCCGCAGGTTAAGGGTAAGGCATATATCACCGGAATGGGAACATTGATTGTCAATCCGGATGATCCTCTTAAGTATGGTTTTTCTTTGCGTTAATACAATCCGACTCCACTAAACGGGTCAGCTTATCAAGCACAGCTTTGTAATCATCGATCACGGCCAGGTCAGCATTTTTAACAATCGCAGCCTGGGGATCAGTATTGATGGCGATGATCCGCCTGCTCTTCTCAATGCCGCTGAAAAAAGCCGGTGAACCTGATACTGCCAAAGCCAGACAAATCTCAGGACTGGCGATTACCCCGGAAGCCCCAATCAACTCTTCCAGGGGAGCCCAGCCATTCATCGCTACCGGGCGGCTTACGCCCTGTGCTGCGCCTAAGATAGCTGCACTGTGCCGCAGCTTCAAGTAATTCTCTTTGCTTTTAATGCCGCGGCCCCCGGCCACCACAAATTTAGCCCCTTCGAGTTCATTTAAGCTTTCAGGCGCTTCAACTGATTTTTCAATAATATGAGCTGGTTGATGTTTTTCTGACCAGTCGGATTGAATGACCTCTTGTTCTTCGATCTCTTGCCAGTTCCTGCTACCCAAAATTCCTCTGGCCAGCGAGAGACAATATGGCTTTTTACGCAGCTTAAAGACGCCCTGCATATAACCGTTATAAACTGTCTTAGTACAGATGATGTGATCATTTGCCGGTTGCAGACTTTCCACTGCAGCCAGCGAACTGCCGCCCAGTCGGCAAGCTAATCTAACAGCGAGCTCGCTACCTGCATAATCGCCGGGAAAAAGATAAAGATCTGCTGGGTCAGGTTTTTCCAGCTCAGTCAGGATTGAAAGAACCGTTTCAGCCTCGTAACAATTGATCTTGATTAAATGCACGAGGGGTGTTGGCGCTTCAGCGACAAGCTTTGATTGCGACGCTGAGTTGTTATAAAAAATAATGGTCTGCGCTTCTCTGTTAAGGGCAGTTGTAGAGGTCAAGAAAGTTCTGACGGCGTCGCACTGGCTTGAAAAATTAGGCGAGCAGCCGTTTAGCACTACCTTATATCTCATAGCTCAGCCAGCCATCCTTTCAGGTACGACTTATACAGGACCTGTGCCTTTTCGGCCGCATCAGCACCTTCTATTATAATACTCTCGCGCGTCCTGTTCACTACTTCGAGGGTCAGCAGCTCAGCGTTTGGGTTTACGGGCAAATGGGGTGAAGCATTTCCAAGTTCAGCTGCGGGACAGGTTTTAACCGGTATTTCCGCCTGCTCCTTGATCGCCTTTAGCGTCGGTACGCGCAAAGTGGAAGAGGGGGCGTTACCGACAGCAAGCACACAGGGTGGCTTAATGACCCGGGTCACCGTACCTTCATCGGCCATAGCTGTCACCTTAAAAGTGCCGGCAGTATCTTTTTCCACACCGGTAACCTGGGTGATACAAGGCCACTGTAAAAGTTCAGCTGTCAGCAGGGGGGTCTTGGCATTGTCTCCCACACCGCTTTGCCGGCCCATCATAATCAGGTCAAAACCATCTTTGCTTAAGACATAAGCGGCGATCAGGGCTGCAACTCTTTCCGGAGCAAAGTCCGGTTCTGCATCGCCTTCAATCCGCACGGCCTCCTGATAGCCGAGAGCACGTAAACTTTTAAGGGTTAGGTTTGCCCCGCTGTCAGCAACAGTCAGGGTGTGAAGGTTTATCGATCTAGCTCTGCTCCCGGCCTGATCAGCCATTTTTAAGGCCAGCTCAAGGGCGCTTTCATCGTAGGGGTTGATCATCTTTTTAACAAATCGGGTTTCAACCCGGGAGCAGCCGTCAACCACCCAGTCGCTCCCGGAGAGCTGATCAAGATCGGGCACTACTTTAAAACAAACCAAAACATTCATTGACAAAACCTCAGCGCCTGGGGTAAATAGTCCCCTGGTTCATGATTCCTTCAGGATCAAAAGCCTTTTTCAGGGTTTCAAGAATGTAGTATGAAGAGCCATACTCATCTTTGATCCAGGGGGTTCTGTGTTTGCCGACCCCGTGGTGGTGACACATTGAACCGCCGGCCTTGATCGTTTCTTCAACAATTATTTTCTTCAGCGGCCAGTGATACTTGGTGATCTCCTCTTCCGGTTTACAGTCAACTACATTGTAGTAGTGCACAAAATAGAGGTTGGTCCCATTGATATAGCTGTGCGAAGAGTGGCCGCCTACTAAGGTCATATCGGGTATTTCATTGCGGATTCTTTCAATACAGGTTTCATAAATCTGGTTGATCTTGTCCCAGTTGGCTGAAATCTCGGTGGTGTTGCCGATGTTCTTTGTTTCAACAATTTCAGCCCGTTCCTTGGCAACATCGGTAGCATCCCAGTTTA
>JBFYYZ010000087.1:0-13057 GCA_041309745.1 Bacillota bacterium
AAATATTTAAAACCTGCCTCCAGACATTCACGGTCTTCCTTGACTGTAATTATGGCGCAAGAGGTAATGGCGCAGATTTCCATTAAAACAAAGAGGTTAAAAAGATCGTTGGTCATGGTCATCGCAGCCATTGAAGCAATCAGCAGTAAATAAAGGGTATAATACCAGCCGATCACTTCCCGGCTCAGTTCGTGTTCTAAATCTTTTAAGGCATAGAGAAAGATCCACAGACTGACCGCGACCACGACCAGTAGCATGTAAACCCTGAGCGGATCGGCCACATATTCTATGCCCCAGGGTGGAGGCCAGTTGCCCATCTGGTAAAAATAAGGTCCTTCCCGGAGCACTTTAATTAACAGAAAAACTGCCATAACCAGGGAGATTAGTAGGGAAAACAGGACCAGATAACCGCTTGCTTTTCTGTGACGGCGGTAAAGGAGCGGCGCTAAAAAAGCGCCGATTAGGGGAGTTATGACGATTAAAACCGGTAATTGTTCCGCCAAAGCCACTACTTATCGCCCCTGAGTTTACATATTTCATCGCAATCAACTGTGCCGTAAGCCCGGTGTATTTTCACAATCAGGCTCAGCGCATAAGCTGTAACGCTAACTGCCACAACAATGCCGGTCAGGATCAAAGCTCCGGGTAAGGGGTTAATATAGAGGGCTTCTGAGTCGCTCCCGATAATCGGTGGCCTGCCGCCCTGCACATAACCGATCGCCACAAAAAGCAGGAAGATAGAAGAATCCATGATATTCATGGCGATAACATTCTTGATCATATTGGCATGGGTTAACATCGTATGCGTACCAATGACAAAAAGAATGATTGCCACAAAATAATAATAGTTATGTATCAGTCCGCTTAATATCTCCAACAGCCTGCTCCTTCTCGATGATGTTATAAAAAAGGGTGGTTATGGTACTGGCAACCTTAATACCGATAAAAACGGTAATGATCCAGATTGCCCCGGCGCTGAAAAACTCACCCGCCTGCCCGAGGGGAAACCCAGCCGCCCGGTTGGCAAGATAATTTCCACCTAAGAAGATGGCCGCCAAGCCGGTTAAGGCAAACCCGAGAGCACCGCCGCTTTCCAGTAGAGAAGCTGTCTGGTGCGATATCTGTTTAGCACCGGCTTCCAGGTTAAAAGAAATGGCTACCAACACCAGGCTGGAACCGAATATCGCCCCTCCCGAAAAACCGCCACCCGGTGAAAGGTGTCCGTTTACAATCACATATATCCCATAGAGCTGGATGAAAGGAGCAACCAGCCTGGCTGTTATACGGACAATTTGATCTTCGATTTCAATCCTGCTCCCTTCTTGTTCAGTGTGATTTAAGGGTGGCAATTACTGCTGCAATAGCGGCAAAAAGGACCGTTGCCTCCCCGAGTGTATCAAAAGCGCGGTAATCGTTGATGATACTGCTGACAATATTCAGCGCCCCTGTTTCTGTCACCCCGGATTCCAGATAACGCCTGGGTACTTCATTAAAAGCCGGGCTGTCAATTGCACCAAAGAGCGGCATTTCAGCAACGGTAAAACTAAACAGATAGATGATTAAACCGAGCAGGTAATAGGTAAAGATACTGCGCACTTCAACGCCGAGCATAAAACGCAGGAAAAGAGCCAGAAAGATTAGAAAAGCAATCAGGATGAATGACATCTGCTAACTACCTCCACCGGCAAAATCATTCTGCCCGCCTGGTTTTACTGATTGCGGCAATCATTAAAAGCGCCGCAACACCGGTACCTAAGGCTGCTTCAACCATGGCAACATCCGGTGCGCTTAACTGCTGCCAGATGATCGCCATAATCAGGCCAAAGGCGGAAAAAAGAATTACTGCGCTTAACAAATCTCGGATATGGGCTACACCGATCGCGCAGATAATCAGAAACAAAAGCAGCAGGATGCTTAGCAACTCAGTCATCGCTTGGCCTCCTGCTTAAAATCGGGGTTATCCCAGTTTTATAGGCCGCCCGGGCAATGACATGGGCGGCTGTGGGGTTAGTGATAAGGATAAAGAGGGCAAGCAGGATTAACCTGATCCCGACCGCGGCTGTACTTTGCAGGGCAAGGGAAAGCAAAATCAGTCCTGCCCCCAAAGTATCACACTTGGTAGTGGCATGAAGCCGGTTAAAAACGTCTGGCAGACGCAGTAACCCTACTGTACCGACAAAGATAAAAAAGAGACCGCCACACAATGAAATCAGCGCTAGAAAACCAAGCACCTGATCGATAAGCACATTCATCAGTCGAGGGCCCCCTTCTCCAGATATTTAGCCACGCCAATGGTTGTAATAAAGCTCATCAGGGCATAGACCATCGCAATATCCAAAAAATATTGATGCCCGTAAACTTTAGCAATCAGGGTAATGATCAGCAGGGTCTTGGTGCCGATGATATTAATTGCGGTAACCCTGTCCTGTGCCGTTGGGCCAAGCAAAGCTCTGACCAGCGATAAAAAGATCATCAGCATCACCAGGATTGCTCCAACCTGATAGGAATTACTGAGTATCTGAGCCAGGTCCACCGCTAGGCCTCCTCCATTTCCCTGATTTTCTGAATCAGAGGCCAGTTTCTTAAGCTCTCTCCGCTTTTAAAAGTTAAAGCATGCACCAGGAACTTATTATCTTCAGCCATGATGGTCAAAGTTCCGGGTGTCAGGGTGATTGAATTGGCAAGCAGCACCCGATTGGTAATTTTTTCGATATCGACTTCGAGATCAACCAGGTTAGGTTCAATAGGCATTTTGGGATTTAAAACAATTGCCGCCACCTGGAAGTTAGCCACCACAATATCGCCCAAAAGTTTTAATGCATACCCGGCAAACCAAAAAAAAGTTTTTAGACGGATTGGCACCCTTTCATCAGGCCTGATTAAAAGGTTCCGGTTAAACCAAACCACAAAAACAGCTGCTGCAAAACCAAACAGCAGCTGAGGCCATTTCAGGCTTCCGCTAACAGCAATCCAAAAAATAAACATCACAGTCGTCGTAACGATATAGTCTGGAAGCCGGCCTCGCATATATTCACCACCGATTAAAAAAATCAATCCCTGAAGTTATTTACAGATACTGTAGCAAATAGATAGGTTAACGTATATTTGTAAATAGAACAGGGCTTAGTTGCCCTGTTCTATTATTATATTACGCGGATTCTGCCACTTTGGCAGCAGCAGATGCCAGTGCATCTGTTTCAGAAGGTATTGCGTCACGCCGGTGAATTGTGCCAGGCTTGCATTTCGGTACACATTCACCACAGTCGTTACATTTTTCTAAATCAATAACTGCTAAATTGTCAACCATCTCAATTGCTTCCTGCGGGCAGGCTTTAATGCAGGCTTTACAGGCTATGCAACCAACTTCGCAGGCTGCCGAAACAGATTTGCCGCGTTCATGAGAGTTACATAAAACCAGGTATCCTTCCTTGCTCTTGGGCAACATCTGGATAATGTCACGGGGGCAGGCTGAGGCGCAAAGGCCGCAGCCGGTGCACTGATCATAATCCACAACCGGCAATCCGTGCTCGCCCATTTTGATTGCATCAAAAAGGCAGGCGCGCACACAGTTACCAAGCCCCAGGCAACCATCCGAGCAGGACTTGAAGCCCCCGACAAAGTCAGAGGCTACTGCGCAGTCCAGAACTCCATCGTAGATGTAACGATCGGAAGCTTTGTAGCAATCTCCGATACAAAAAACGGTAGCCAGCGGCTGGCTGGCATGCCTGGCCTCCTGGCCAAGCAGCTGCGCTATCGCTTGGGCAGTTTCATCACCACCGGGGATACAACCGTTTGATTTTGCTTCTCCGGCAGCTACGGCTTCGGCAAAATTTGAACAACCGGCATAACCGCAGGCTCCACAGTTAGCTCCGGGCAGAGTCTCTTTTATAGTTTCAACCAGCGGATCGGTCTGAACAGCAAAAAACCGCGCCGTCATAGCTAATAAAAGCCCGAAAATCAAGCCGATTAGACCGAGTGCGACGATCGCATATACTATGGTCACGATTCACTTCACCTCGCTATAGTTATTCAACAATGCTATTAATTCAAACATGCCTTTTCCAAAATTGCTATTCCGGATAAATCTTTAAAGGGTAATCATACCCTTGAAGCCCATAAAAGCCATCGACAGGATCCCTGCTGTAATCAGTGTCACAGCGGAACCACGTAAAACATCAGGTATCTCAGCCAGTTCCAACCTTTCCCTGATACCGGCCATAATCACCAGGGCAAGCGAAAAACCAAGCGAAGCGCCGATCGCAAATATAACTGATTCGATCAGAGAAAACTCCTGGCGCACAGCTAGCAGAGCAACAGCCAGCACCGCACAGTTGGTGGTAATGAGAGGTAAGAATATCCCTAAACCCTGGTATAACGTTGGACTGATTTTACGCAGTACGATTTCAACCAGTTGGACCAATGAAGCGATGATCAAAATAAATGCAACGATCTGCAGGTAGGCAAGGTTAAATGGCACCAGAACAAAGGTGTAAACCAACCAAGTGACAAGCGTGGCCATGGCCATCACAAAGACCACCGCCATACCCATGCCAATCGCTGTTTCCATCTTCCGGGAAACCCCAAGAAAGGGGCAAATCCCAAAAAATCGCTGTAAAACAAAGTTATCAATAAAGATGTAGATAAAAAATATTGAAAGCAGTTTTTCCATGCTATCCTCCTGCCCAGGTTGATGTTAAACAACAGCTTTTAAAGCTGCCAACCTACTTAATGTTAAAACGTTTATATACTGCATTTACCCCGGCCAACAAAAGACCCAAGGCAATAAAGGCTCCAGAAGGCTGTGCAAAAAGGGTCATCGGTTCAAAATTAGCACCAAAAAGATGAATAACCGTATCCGGATCCGGGCCCAGGATAGTGCCCTGACCAATGATCTCCCGCACCGAGGAAAGCAGCAGCAAGGCCAAAGTAAAACCAATACCGCTGCCAGCACCATCCAGCACTGAACGAAGCGGATTATTTTTACTGGCAAAGGCCTCCGCCCGGCCCAGGATAATGCAGTTAACCACGATCAAGGGTACAAAAACACCAAGCGCTTCGTAAAGCACGGGCTGAAATGCCTTCAAGGCCATCTCGATAATCGTCACAAAAGTAGCAATCACGACAATAAAACAGGGTATGCGCACCTGGGGCGGAATAAAACTACGTAAAAGAGATATTACCAGGTTGGAAGCAATCAATACTGCAGCAGCCGCCAGCCCCATCCCCATGCCGTTGACAATGAATGCTGTAACCCCGAGAGTAGGACACATACCGAGCATTGTAACCAGAACGGGGTTTTCCTTGAGAATACCCTTGGTAAATTCCTGCAAATAAGTAGGATTAGATTTCACTTGTTATTCACCTCCGCCATTAGCTTCCAAAGCAGCGGCCAGAGCTGCCTGCACCGCTTCAACAATGCCTTTGGCACTCAGGGTGGCTCCGGTTTTAGTATCAACATCAAAACTCTGCTCGGCAATAATTAGCTCCGGTATAAGCGGATAGGATTCGATAAAATAGGTTGGAGTCTCATCGTGATCCAGAACATCAATCCTAATGATCAGGCCGCCGGAAACTTCAACCTCTACGAGAATCGGTCCGGCGAGTCCGGGAGCAGAACCCTGGTATATGCCATCAGGTACAGCTGTTATATCGACAGCAACAGCCTCATAGCCGAGAAAGTTTTCGGCAACGACGTTAACCACCCGGCGGATCGAGGTGACCATAGCCGTGCTGCTGATTGTTGCTCCGCTAACTGTGTCAACGTCTTCACCTGGAGTTAGTGGATCTTCAAAACTCTTGCCAATAAATTGCTCCTGAAATTCAGCAGTAGTTATCACATCACCGATTCCGGGAGTTTCTGTGTGCGAAATAATGAGCATTCCGACCACTTTTCCCTCACCATCAAGTGCCAGGTTGTAGGTAATGGTTCCATCGTAACCCTGCTGTTCAATCGTCGCCATCACACCGATCTGACGATCTGAGCTATCAAAGATCAGGTCAAAATAATCATCTTCGAGTCGCTGACTTTCAAAGTTGGCAACCTCCGGGAAGTAAAGCTCCAGAGCTTCACGGTATTCCGCCTCTTGCCGATCGGCAATAATCGGAGCCGTTATGTTATTGACTCCGGTCAAAAGAGCAGCGGAAACCAAACCGACAAAGGTCAGCGTGATAGAAAGTTTCAAGATCTCACGCACTTTTCTTCACCCCCCCAAACTGCTGTGGAATAGTAAAGTTATCGATAATCGGGGTAAACCCATTCATGATTAGGATGGCAAAGGTAACTCCTTCGGGCATGGAGCCCCAAAGCCTGATCAGCATCGTGATCAGACCACAGCCGATACCGAAAATCAGCTTGCCGGTAGTAGTAACCGGGGTTGTAACCATATCTGTAGCCATAAAGATAGCGCCGATCATCACCCCGCCGGCTAAAACATGAAACAGGCCAGTTCCGAATGAACCTCCATAGAAACCGCCACCAAAAATTAAGCCGAAGAGAAAAACCGTACCGATAAAGCCACCCGGAATACGCCAATCAATGTGGCCCTTATGATAGAGCCATGCACCGCCAAGCAACAGGGCAAGGGCAGAAGTTTCTCCCAGACAACCGGGTATGGTGCCGATAAAAAAATTAGCAAAGCTATAAGAAAGAGCCTCTTGCTGACCGGCAAGCGCTGTCGCCATCGTAACAGCAGAGACGTCGGTTGTAAAAGCAAACGGCTGCGGTTGAGGCCAGATCGGACCGACCATCCGGACGCCCCAGGACATCACGACAATGGCACGGCCGACCAGGGCCGGGTTAAAGATATTATAACCGATACCGCCGAACACCTGCTTACCGATAATGATCGATGAAGCAGCGCCGATTACCACCAGCCACCACGGAGAAGCGGGCGGCAGAACCATGGCAAATAACAATCCGGTAACTGCAGCGCTGCCATCGCTAAAAAGATCGCGTTTACGCAGCCACAGCGCTTCTATGGCCATGGCTGTAACCACCGAAATAACCATGGTCAGCAATGCTTTATAGCCAAACAACAGCACTGCCATGAGAGCTGCCGGAAAAAGAGCAATCAGGACATCTGTCATTACGCTTTGTACAGAATCAATGGTTCTGATGTGCGGCGATGAAGAAACTATCAGTTTATTATCCATTTCGATCACTTCCCTCCTTTGCAAAAGATCTTACTTCTTTTTAGCTATCATTATTTCCGTCTTGGCAATCCTGATTAACTGGACCAAAGGTATCTTGGAAGGGCAGACGTATGAACAGCAGCCGCATTCAAAGCAATCGAGAGCATGCAGCTTCTCCGCCTTTGAATATAGCGCATGTTCTGCTGCCTGCGCGATCATAGTCGGCATCAGTGAAACCGGACAGGCCTCGACACACTTGGCGCAGCGGATACAGGGGGCTCTTTCGGCAAGATAAACATCTTCATCAGTCAAAGCCAGGATTCCTGAGGTGCCCTTTATAACCGGAAGATTAGCGTTGGGTTGTGCCAGCCCCATCATCGGACCGCCAATGATTAGCTTGAGAGTATTATCCTTTAACCCTCCGCAGTGATCGATTACTTCGCTGATCAGCGTTCCAACTCTTACCAGCAGGTTAGCCGGTCGGTTAATGCCTGAACCGGTTACAGTTACTATCCGTTCGATTAAAGGTTTGCCTTCCTTAATCGCCTTGCTAACGGCAACAGCAGTGCCCACATTGTGATTGACAATGCCGACATCAAGTGGCAGTCCGCCTGACGGGACTTTGCGGCCGGTGGTAACCTGGATTAACATTTTTTCTGCACCCTGTGGATACTTGGTATGCAGTTTAGCAACGCTGATCTGATCATCTTCAGCGGTTGCCTGCTCCAGAACCCTGATCGCATCACTCTTATTGTCCTCAATCCCGATTACCCCTTTTTCGGCATCCAAAGCCTTGATCATCGCTTTTAAACCGAAGACTATTTCGTCCGGTTTTTCCAGCATCAGACGATGATCGGCAGTCAGGTAAGGTTCACATTCAGCGCCGTTGATCACAACAATATCAATCTTTTTTCCAGGGGGAGGAGAAAGCTTAACATGGGCAGGGAAAGTTGCGCCACCGAGGCCGACAATTCCTGCTTCCCTGACCAGCTTGCGGATATCCTCGGCAGAAAGATCGTCTAAATTTCCAGCCGGTTTAATCTGTTCATCCCATTTTTCCTCGCCATCGGATTCTATGGTTATGGACTGAACCGGGCGGCCCAGGGGATGGTTGTAGGGTCCGATTTCTTTGATCGTCCCTGAAACAGAAGCATGGATCGGAGCAGAAACAAAACCGCTGCTGTCGGCAATCTTTTGGCCCATTTTTACATGGGTCCCGACTTCTATTCCTTCCAGTGGTTCACATGGTGCACCGATGTGTTGTTGCAGGGGAATCACTACCGTGGGGGGGGCTTTCATCGGGGTAACGGCCATAGTCGCTGTTACCTCTTTATGGTAGTCCGGATGAACGCCTCCTTTGAAAACCGCAATGTTCATCTTGCCTGTTCACCCTTTCCTCGTAATATTGATTAGTAGCACAAATCTGTTTTGTTTTCGGCTAATTACCGATCGGGCTGTAACTGCATGAACCGCAAGAACATCACAACAAATACCTGTAAAACTTCGTGACTTACTCTTAAAGTCCTGCAAAAAATATGATAATTTAATGATAACCCACGAATCAAACCTGCTCCGATTCCTTACTGATTAAGTAGTAAGCCCGGATGTCGCTTACGGTATAAAGCGAGCCGGTAACCAGGATTGCGTCTTCTGGTTCAGCCAGTTCAAAAGCTTTATCGAGCGCCTCCTGATGATCCTTTATGACATAATAATCTTTCACTAACTTAAAATGATCCAGGGCAAAATCAGCTATATTTTGCGGATCCGCTGCCCGCGGTAACAGGGGGCGGGTAAAAACAACCGAGTCCGACAGGGGCAAAATAGATTTAAGCATGGCTGCCGTGTCTTTATCAGCGAGCATCCCGATTACCAAAACCAGGCGCTTATATTTAAAATAACGGGGAACTGCTTCAGCCAGTTTCTCCATCGCCGCCGGATTATGGGCGCCATCCATGATAACAAGCGGTCCTTTCTGCAGCAGCTCGAGACGTCCCGGCCAGGATGTTTCAGCCAATCCCTTTAAAATTGCTGCCCGGCTGACGGTAAAACCGTCTTCCCCGAGCAACTCGACAGCGGCAAGCGCAGTTGTCGCATTAAGCAGCTGGTATTTACCGCGCAGGGAGATAAACAAATCAGGTTGTTCACTGTCAAATCCGTAATAATCGAAATACTGGCCGTCTTCGGTAATCTGCTTAATCATTGATACCGGACGCTGATTATCTGGTTGCTCAGCGGCTTCACGCGGGGGGAAAACCCGGTAATAAGGGCAATCAAGTTCCTGACACCGCTTTTTAAAAACAGCAAGCGCCCTTTGATCTTCAGCAGCCGTTATTAGTGGTTTTCCCTGCTTAATAATACCGGCTTTCTCAAAAGCAATCTCTTCAATGGTATGGCCCAAGACATCGGTATGCTCAAGACTGATGTTGGTAATGATGCTAATCAGCGGAGTGACAATATTGGTGGCGTCGAGACGGCCGCCGAGGCCTACTTCCAGGACCACCAGATCCACGCCGCTTGAGGCAAAATAGGCAAAAGCCAACACCGTGACCACTTCAAACTCCGTAGGATGACCCAGTTCCGGATCATTTTGCAGCTGCTTAACAATAGGCTTGATCCGGCTAACCAGACTGACCAGCTCGTCGCGATCGATATCAGCGTTATTAACCGCCATCCGGTTGGTAAAGGAAAGCAGGTACGGTGAGGTATAGAGCCCAACCGAGTAACCAGCTACCCGCAGGATCGAGGCAAGCATTGCCGCAGTTGAACCTTTTCCGTTGGTCCCCGCCACGTGGACAAAACGGATTCCCTGGTGAGGGTTGCCGAGCAACTCAAGCATCGCTTTAACCCGTTCTAAGCCCGGCTTGATCCCGAAACGCCCCAGTCCGTGAATCCACTCCAGAGCTTCCCTGTATTCCAGTTCCTCTTGCAACTCTTACTTCAACTCCCGGATCCGCTGTTCAAGCTTGGTTAAACGGGCAGCCTGTTCTTCACGGCGTGCTTCTTCCTTGGCGATAACTTCCGGTGGAGCCTTTTTGATGAAACCTTCACTTTTTAACTTGCCATCGGTTTTTTTCTTTTCCACCTGCAATTGAGCCAGATCTTTCTCCAGGCGTCCAATCTCCGCTTCAACATCAATAACCCCTTCGAGCGGCAAAAACAGTTCCAGACCGTCAGCAATGATCGCCGTTAGCGATTGTTTAGGCTTAACGGCATCAGGCTCAACGGTCAGCGGCTCGGTAAAAGTCAGCCTGGCCAGCTGGTGGCTCTCTTCCTGCAGGCATCTAGCTGTTTCTCCGCCAGCACGGATAATAACCGCCGCTTTTTTTCCGGGGGGCAGCTGAACCTGGCTGCGCAAATTCCTGATCGCCCGCGCCACCTCCTGGACCAGCAGCATTTCCGCTGCTTCCTGCGGGTAAACGAGTTTCTCAAGCGGCTCCGGCCAGGAGGCAACAACAAGAGCTTCTTCCCGGCGATTCGGCAGCTGCTGCCATATTTCCTCTGAAATAAAAGGCATAAAGGGATGCAGTAATCTCATCACCCCGTCTAAAACATAGGCTAATACAGCACGGGTTCGGTTACGGTCTTCTTCTGCATTAGACTCATCTTTGCGATATAAGAAAAATTTACTCAGTTCGACATACCAGTCGCAAAAATCATTCCAGATAAATTCATAAATCATTCGTGCGGCCTCGCCAAGTTCGTATTCTTCAAGCAGAACGGTGGTCTGTCGGACTGTTTCATTGTAGCGATGCAAAATCCAGCGATCTATACGGTTTAAGCGGGGCAACATCGCTTCGGGATCATACGGGGCAAATTGAACGGTTTCCTCTTCCTCGTTGAGATTCATCAGCACAAAACGCGAAGCGTTCCAGATTTTATTGGCAAAGTTTCTGCCTGCTTCAACACTCTCCTGGCGAAAACGTTGGTCACTACCAGGTGCCTGGCCGGTAACAAGGGTAAAACGCAGAGTATCGGCGCCGTAGTTTTCGATTATTTCGAGAGGATCGATCCCGTTACCCAACGACTTGCTCATTTTGCGCCCCAGGGGATCGCGGACAAGCCCGGTAATGTAGACAGTATGAAAAGGAACTTCACCCATGAATTCAAGGCTCATGAACATCATCCTGGCTACCCAGAAAAAGATGATATCATAAGCGGTTACCAAAACACTGGTCGGGTAGAAATGCTCAAGATCAGCAGTTCTTTCCGGCCAACCCAATGTAGAAAAAGGCCAGAGCGCCGAGCTGAACCAGGTATCAAGCACATCGGGATCCTGCTCCAATTTTCCACCACAGGCAGGACAGTTTTGCGGCTCTTCATAATCAACAATTAGTTCCCCGCAGGCACAATACCAGGCCGGTATCCGGTGGCCCCACCACAGCTGGCGCGATATGCACCAATCCCGGATACTTTCCAGCCAGTTCTGATAAATGCGGGTAAAACGCGGCGGCACAAACTGGGTGCTGCCATCTTCAACAGCGGCGAGAGCCGGCTCAGCCAGCGGTTTCATCCTGACAAACCACTGCCTCGATATAAGCGGTTCCACCACGGTGCGGCATCGTTGGCAGTGACCCAGGGAGTGTTCGTGTTCCCTGATCGCTTCAACCAGACCGAGCGCTTCGAGATCGGCAACCACTTTTATACGGCACTCGTACCGGTCTAGCCCGGCATAGGGACCCGCAGCAGCCGTCATTTTAGCATCTTCATCGATAATTTTAATAATCTCCAGGTCATGACGCTGGCCAATGGCAAAGTCGTTAATATCATGGCCGGGCGTAACCTTGACCGCTCCGCTGCCAAAAGTAGGATCTACATAGTGATCAGCCACAATGGGAATCAGCCGGTCAAGAAGAGGCAGGATTACCTTTTTACCGACCAACTTCCGGTAACGGCTGTCTTCGGGATGAACTGCTACAGCCGTATCACCGAGCATTGTTTCCGGACGGGTAGTGGCAACAGTAATTGTTCCGCTGCCATCTTCCAGGGGATAGCGAATGTGGGTGAGTGTCGAAGCTTCATCTTCATGTTCAACTTCGATATCAGAAAGGGCGGTGTGACAGCGGGGGCACCAGTTGATCAGGTAATCACCGCGATAAATCAACTTTTTGCGATATAGATCGATAAAAACCCTGCGCACTGCCCTTGAACAACCCTCGTCCATGGTAAACCGTTCCCGCGACCAGTCGCAGGAAACCCCAAGGCGATAGAGCTGTTTCGTAATCCGGGTGTGGTAGGTATCCTTCCATTCCCAGACCTTATCCAGAAAACCTTCACGGCCAAGATCATTTTTATCAACACCCTCTTCAGCCAGATGTTTCTCTACAACATTCTGGGTGGCGATTCCGGCATGATCACAGCCCGGCAGCCAGAGGGTATCAAAACCCTGCATCCTCTTCCAGCGGATTAAAATGTCCTGAATTGTATTATTCAGGGCATGCCCCATGTGGAGCGAACCGGTAACATTCGGAGGGGGAATTACTATGGTATAAGGGGTGCGTGAAGCATCGCGCGCAGCCTTGAAATATTCTTGATCCAGCCAAAACCTGTATCTGGCAGTTTCCACTGCCGCCGGATCGTAAACAGGGGGAAGCTTTGGTTCGGACATCAGATCACCTCGGATCATGGTTACAGTAGACAAAACCTTCATCATATTATTACTTCCCTGAGGCAAAGTCAATGCTGGCAGCAGCCTTGAGCAGCAGACAGCTTACACCCGGCAGGGTTGATGAAGGCAAAGATTCAGATAAGTTTGATGACGATCAAGAAAGGTGACATAAGATCAGGGAGAACGCAGCAGGGTAAAAACCTTACTTTTATAGGCTTCGACACCCGGTTGATCAAAGGGGTTCACACCAAGCAGATGACCGCTAATGCCACAGGCTTTTTCAAAAAAATAAACCAGCATGCCATAACTGTAAGGATTCAT
>JBFYYZ010000088.1:0-4750 GCA_041309745.1 Bacillota bacterium
CGCGGGCCAAACTGGCCGAACTGATTGCCAAGCATACCCCGGGCGACCTGGTTAAAAGCCTCTTTACCTTAGGAGGGGCAGAAGCAAACGATAACGCGATCAAGATCGCCCGCGCCTTTACCGGGCGTTTTAAAGTGATCTCCCGTTACCGCTCCTATCACGGAGCAACCTACGGAGCCATTACGCTGACCGGTGACCCGCGCCGCCCACCGGTAGAGCCGGGTATTCCGGGTGTAGTCCGGGTTTTTGAGCCCTACTGCTACCGCTGCAGTTTTGGTCAAACTTATCCCGGTTGCGGGCTGGAGTGCGCCGAGCATGTACGTGAGGTTATCCTCTACGAAGATCCGAAATCAATCGCCGCATTTTTTGTCGAGCCGGTAACCGGAACCAATGGTGTAATTGTTCCGGTGAAAGAATACCTGCCGCGAATCAGGGAGATTTGCGATGAATTTGGCATACTGCTGGTTGCCGATGAAGTGATGACCGGCTGGGGCCGGACCGGTAAATGGTTCGGGGTTGATAACTGGAACGTGGTGCCCGACATCATGACCATGGCCAAGGGTGTAACCCAGGGGTATGTGCCGCTGGGCGCAGTGGTTGTTAACGAGAAGATCGCCAAGTTTTATGACGACCACATGCTCTGGTGCGGCCTCACCTACAGTGGCCATCCGCTGGCCTGCGCCGCCGGTGTGGCCACGGTTAAAGTCTACGAGGACGAAAACCTGATCGAACACTCAGCTAAGATGGGTGAGAAGTTCAAGGCCCGCCTGCTCGAGATGAAAGATAAACACCCCTCGATCGGCGAAGTGCGCTCCATCGGCCTCTTCGGGGTTATTGAACTGGTCAAAGACCGCGAAACGCGGGAGCCCCTGGCCCCCTGGAACGGCCCGGACCCGGGGATTATGGGCCAGATCAGCGGCTGCCTGAAGGAAAAAGGGGTCTATGCCTACCCGCGCTGGAACTACCTCTTCCTCGCACCGCCGATTGCCATTAACGATGAAGAACTAAAATTCGGACTTGACGCAGTCGATGAATGTCTCGAACTGGCGGATAAAGCGCTGTAAATTTAGGACTCTGCACGGTTAAGAAAGCATTACTTCTTTTTCAGCACGTAAAAGCACCTTAATATAACTAAGGTAATTTTTTTCAAACATGGGGTGTGGGAAAGCAAACACCCCATGTTTGTTTTGTTTAACTTCAAAAAATAAATATCCTCATACCGATGCACCTTATTCAGCAGTAACCGCCTTTCTTGTTTGGTTTACAGATCTCATTCTGCAGTAAATAGTTGACAAATTAGTTAGAATACTGTAACATAGCCTGCACAATGAAGTCTTATCTGTTTTTTCCCGGTTTTCCGGGCAGCAAAGGGCCTGACAGATGAAAAAAACAGCCGTCCTGACAGTTGTTTTAATAATCATCCTTTCCTCAACTTCTCCGGTCGTGGCCTCAATTGAAGGCTTACTGGTAAAAGCTGAAGACGGGAGTTTTAATCTTTATGCCTATGGTGACCTTCTGGATTCTTATGCCTTAAATTTAGTTGGGCTGCCTAATGGTCTTTATGAGGATTTTAAGCTTAAAAATCCAGTGGCCTTCTTGCGTGGCGATGGTGACTATATTGATTATAAAGACACTCTTGATTACTACGCGACGATGATTTTAAGCGGGCAGAAATTTAGTTTTGAGAACTATGTTTATAGCTACCGGGCGAAAAAATTTAACGCACCGGTTAACCTGATGCTGGTTACTGTATCGTCAGGAGAACTGATCAGGCAGGAAATCAGCGCTGCACTTGCCGTAAATCCATCCGATGCATCAGCGCCTCCGCTGCAGGTTAATGCATTGGTGGATATACCGATTATCGCAGTTCCACAGCTAACGCTCGCCAGGGCTGCTGAGTGGGCAAAGGACCGCAACGCCAATCAGAGGTTTATCGACATTGCCCCGCTCTATTGGGAATTCGGCCGGCTTACCGGCATCTGCCCCGAAGTACTCTATGCCCAGGCAGCCCACGAGACAAACTTTGGTCATTTCACCGGGCAGGTTCCACCCTCCTACCATAACTGGGCTGGAATCAAAACGGCTGATGCGGCAGGGGATAAGCCTGAAGATCATGAACAGTTTGCCACCCCGGAGGATGGGGTCAGGGCGCACTTTAACCATATGGCCGCTTACGTAGGGTTAAAGCCGATCGGTGACCCACATGGGCGTTATTTTATCGTAAACCGCCTTTCCTGGGCCGGCACAGTTAAATTCATAGAAGAGTTAAGCGGCAAATGGGCTCCTTCGGCCACCTACCACGTGAAGATAGCAACATTTATTTCAGAATTGCGGCAGTAGAAATTGATCAGATTATGCAAATAGAACCTTTATTGCCTAATATTTAGGAAATAGTATTATTTTCCCTTGAAAAGGTTGACAAATATTGAAAGGCCTGATAGTATTATTATCAAATTTTAGAAATACAGGTCTTGAGATCAAAATTTAAGGCAATGATAAGGATCTTAAGACATCAATAAAAATGAATTTATCAAAATGGTTTCGAAGGCCTGGTTGACTAAGCAGGTTGTTGGTGTCCTTATAGATAGGGTTTGTGCTTCAAAAAGGGAGAAAAGTTTTGAGCAAATCTAGTCGGCGTAAAAAGAAACAGCAGACTAAGATCAGCGCGCTGCAGGTTGTGATTCTCATCCTGGTTTTGGCGTTGATTGGTTCTGCTACGATTTTTTTTACAGACATTTTCGGGGCAGCCTCCTCTGTCCGAAATCTCCTGACAGCCAGCCAAATTGAAATAATCGATGAGTTCGGTATCCGCCAGATTACTGGTGATTATACGATCGATGAACCCGATCAAAAACTGGAAAATACCCACATCAGCGGCAACCTCTATCTTGGTCCGGGTATCGGAGATGGCAGTGTGGAGTTAATTAATGTTAATATCAAGGGATCGGTACTGGTCCAGGGTGGCGGTCTTAACACTATCTATATCCGTGATTGTACCCTTACTGAACTTAAGCTAAACAGGCCGGACGGCAAAGTGAGAATTGTTGCCTGGGGCGATACAACAGTTGACACTGCGGTTATTGAAACTGGAGGACGCTTACTTGATAATCCGGCACCGGGATTTCAGGGGGTTAAGCTTGTCGAGATTATGACCGCCGAAGAGCTTATACTGAACGGCAGTTTTGACACCCTTATTTTTAAAGTTCCCGATGCTAAAGTTGAGATTAACAATGCCGAGATTGCCAAGCTGTTTGTTAACCGTCAGGCCGCTGGCGCTATGATCGTTTTTCCTACAGCGGCCAAGATTAATAATCTTTACCTTGATGGCTCAGCTTACCTGAGCGGTGAAAGTATCGTTGAAAAAGCGTACCTGTCCGCACCGGGAATAACCGAGCTTACTGGTTCTTTTAAACAGGCGGAGATAACCGCCGAAGCCGGCCAGTACAAGCTGATATCAGGCACTACAATTTCTGAGCTGACGGTAGAGAAAGAAGCATTAAATAATATCTTAACAATGGAAGATGATACTCTCATTGCCGAGTTGGAGCTAAATGAAGCAACCGCAGTGAAAGGTGAGGGTTCAATAGAAATGCTGCTTGTTAATGCAGCAGGATCTACCTTGGAGCAGATCCCGGGTGAAATTATCTTTGGCGGGGATTTTGTGGTAACAATTGCCGGGCACGAGATTACCACACCAGAGATGCTGGCAGCTTTAATCGAACATGGTGATCCACTTTATGCTGATTCTTCGACCGGTAACCAGGAGATATCCACTCCGGCTCCGGCACCAGCTCCGGCCCCTAAGCCTGAACCAACTCCTGAACCAACACCTGTTCCTGAACCCGAACCCGAGCCCGAGCCCGAACCCGATCTGATAAGCGAGTTTATTGTTGAAGAAGGTTTAACACCGGGTAAGAAGTTGGTTATCGTTACTTTATCAGTGTCCGATCCGCAGAATTATACCGTTCGCGTCAGCGGCACTGCCTTGGGCTACAATTCCGATGCCCGACGTTTCTGGGGCGAGATTGAAGCCAGCCTGGCTGAACGTAAGAATGTTGAGGTTATACGCTAAGAATCAAGGAGAACTGTTTCGGAGGTGTTACGGTGTCGTCAGATAAAAAAAAGACACTGCCCCTTGTTTTTGTAGCGCTAATATGCTGCCTGCTGCTGGTTGCGCCCACGGCGGAGGCGGCCATTAAGGGTTTTATTGCCCGGGATTCCAACGGCGGCTTCTACGAATACAACTACACTGAGTTACTCGACTCCTATGCCCAAAAAATAATTGGTATCTCAAACGGCCTCTACGAAGATTTTTCCGCCAAACAAACCTATGCTTTTCTTGATTCCTCTGGGCATTATATTGATTACCAGGCAGTAATCAGTTTCTATGCCAATACGCTAATCAATAAAAAACCATTTGTTTTGCAGGACTATTTTTCTTCTCCGGAAGCAAAAAAGGCAGCTGCGCCACTTTCAATGGTGATGGTCAGCATTAAAGACGGAGAGTTAATCTATGGCCCAAAAACAACTGCAGCGGACAACTCCGGGCCGCCACCAGCAGAAAATGATCGGCCCTCGGCAAACACACCGATAGTAGGGCTGGCTCTGGTTACAGTTGACCAGGCCCAGACCTGGGCTAAAAACCGGGGGGCTGAGCAGCGCTTTATTGACATTGTTCCTCTCTACTGGGACTACGGATTGCTATCCGGCTTGAGACCGGAAGTGCTTTATGCTCAAGCAGCGGTGGAAA
>JBFYYZ010000089.1:0-4774 GCA_041309745.1 Bacillota bacterium
CAAGTAGAAGTAGATCAGGTAGTTGACAACAAGACCGAGCGTCAGTGCCCAACCTAACTGACCGATCGCGTAGGCAATCCCTTTTGATAATGGCAAACTGGGCTTCACAGGTTGACCCCCCTTTAAGGCAGTTCTGGCTGTTTATACTGGCATTCCAATTGTCTTCAGGTAATTCCCCACTTCAGACGGGATATCCTTCCTGGCAGTTGATTGCTCACTGACATAATCAATCAGAGGGTTTTTTTATCCTCGAGGCAATCGGCTAGAGGAAAAGCCGGATAAAAAAAGAATTATTGATCTTGTTAAGGGAGGTTTGCTGATGGATCTCAGTTATGTTATACCCGCCATCTTGATTTTGGTTGCAGCTTTTATAGTTTATACTTTTAACCGTCTTGTCAGTTTACGGAACATGGCCGATACAGCCTACTCAAATATTGATACTTTGCTTCAGAAAAGATTTGATTTGGTACCTAATCTGGTTGAAACTGTTAAGGGATATTTGCGCCACGAGCAGGAGCTGCTAGACAAAATTACCAAAGCCAGAACCGACTGGCTAAAAGCTTCGACCATGAGTGAAAATGCCGGCGCAGACAATCTGGCTGCAGGAGCGTTAAAATCAATTTTTGCCATCGCCGAAAATTACCCGGACCTGAAGGCTAACCAAAACTTTTTAATGCTGCAGGAAGAGCTGGTCGGCATTGAAAATAAAATAGCTTACGCCCGGCAGCGTTTCAACCGGACAATCATGGTCTTGAACACGGTCATCGAACGTTTTCCGACCAATCTGATTGCCAACCTCTTCGGGTTTAAAAAACGCGAATTCTACGAAGTTGAGTCTGAGCAGGTGCGCAGTACACCACAGGTCGATTTACAGGAAGGCAGTGAAACATAATGGACCCGATCATCAGCCACATAAGTTCAAACAAGCGTAAAACCTTTTTCTTTTTCTTTCTTTATGCCATAATGTTTGCCCTGATCGGCTATATTTCCGGTTTATACATGGGCAATCCGGTCTTAGGTTTTGTGATCGCCGCCATCATTTTCTGTATAATTTTTCTGATCAGTTATTATGGCGGCCGCAATGTGGTTGCCTCCATGGCGGGCGCCCGTGAGGTAAGCAAAGCACAGGAGCCTTTCCTCTTCAATACAGTTGAGGCTTTAAGTATTGCTGCCGGAAAACCGATGCCAAAGGTTTATATTATGGAAACAGATGTCCCCAATGCATTTGCCGCAGGCCGTAATCCCGAACAGGCTATAGTTGCTGTAACCAGGGGCTTGCTGAACCGCATGAACCGCCAGGAGCTTGAAGGGGTAATTGCCCACGAAATGGCCCATATTGCCAATTATGATGTTCTGCTGGCTACTGTGGCCGTTGTTTTAGCCGGGGCCATTGTTTATGGCAGTGTCATCTTACGAAGAATGGCAATTTTCGGGGGCGGCGGTCGCAGGAACGGGCAGGGTAATATCATCGGTATAGTATTTCTGATCGTGGTAGCAATTATTGCCCCATTGTTTGCCCAGCTGCTGCGCTTTGCTATATCAAGACAGCGCGAGTACTTAGCCGACGCCACGGCAGCCGATTACACCGGTTATCCGGATGGTCTGGCCAGCGCCTTGGAAAAAATATCGACTATGCAGGTGCCGCGCAGCCCCATAGATAATCAGGCGCTTAACGGCCTCTATATTGTAAACCCGGCTCTGGGAGCATCTGCGATGAATAAAATGTCAGTGATGTTCTCCACTCATCCGCCGGCAGAGGACCGCATTAAAAGATTACGGGCCATGTAGTAAGTATTAGAGCTGCACCTGGTAAGCTTTAACTACTCGCTGCAGCAGCTTGGAGCCAACCTCTTCAAACGGTTTGGGGTTGCCGCTGACAAAAAAGCGAAAACGCGGCTCGTTGCAGCTTAAGGGATTTAAATTGGCATTGCCGCCGAGGATCTCCTCTACTTCGGCGGCAATTTCTTTGGCAGAATTAATCAGCTGAATATCAGGGCCTACAACCTCCTGAATTAAGTCAGACATCAGGGGGTAGTGGGTGCAGCCGAGGATCAGGGCATCGATCTCTTCCGCTACCAAGGGATCCAAATATTCGTGAGCAACTTTTATGGCCTCGGGAGTTGCTACCAGGTTATTCTCAACCAGCAGGACAAAGAGCGGGCAAGCTTTACTAACGATATGCAGGCTGCCATTTTTATTACGAAGCGCTTTTTCGTATTCTCCGCTGCTGATCGTTCCCACGGTGCCAATAACTCCGATCCGGCGGTTGCGGCTACCGGCCAGGGCTGCCCTGACCCCAGGCTCAATTACCCCTAATACCGGCAGATCTATGCTTTCCTGGTAAAAGGAAAGACCGGCAGCGGTGGCCGAATTACAGGCTACTACAACCATCTTTATCTCCTGGTGTTTCAAAAACTCGAGCATCTCAAAAACAAAACCGCGTACCTCTTCATAGGAACGCGGTCCATATGGCATCCGGGCAGTATCACCAAAATAGACAATACTTTCATGGGGCAGACGCTTACTGATCTCACGCACAACAGTCAGTCCGCCAACTCCGGAATCTATCACCCCGATCGCTTTATGGTTGTCTTCAGTATTTTGCATAAGGCTGCTCAAAGTTATTTCGCCTTCATCCGGTTGAAATAGCCACCCATGATTTTACGAGTGTCATAAATAGTGATAAACGCTTCAGGATCATGGTCTTTCATCGCTTTTAGAAATTCGGGCAACTCCTTACGCTTGAGCATCACTTGCAGAGTGCGATGCAGTCCCTCCTTGCCGTAGCAGGGCATTGAAGTTACACCATAACCCCTTTCACGCAGGTTATCCTCCAGACCGTTGCATTCATCAACCGTAACTACCTGGGCATTGACGTGGCCGATTGCTATTTTCTCTTCGATCATGCTGCCGACGATGTTGCCGGCAGCAAAGCCAAGCCCGTAAACAAGAATGTTCTGCCATTGATCAAGGTTTTGTAAAACCATGCTCAAAGCAATCAGGTAAATGATGACCTCAAAAAAGCCGACAGCTGCTGCGGGATAGGCTTTACCTCTGGTTAGGTAAATAATGCGGATCGTCCCAAAACTTACGTGCGCAATTTTTGCGACGAATATAGCCAGATAAGTTAGTAATACAGGCACCTCTTAAACCTCCAATGACGCTTCGACGCGCCTTGTGTCTGAACATCAGACCATATTGTAGCAACCTCTTCTGCCGCTGTCAAACCAAGTTCTCTCGCTATTAAACTTATTAAATAATATAACGCATATAAAAAGCGGCAGTTGCTATCGCCTGCCGCTTGCTTATTGATCAAATTCTTCTAACCAGCAATCCAATCATTTTTATCAGTATGATCCGGATTTGAAGGAACGAGAGGCTATCATCTCCATTGCATGCAGGTTCTTGATCCGGATAAAGGTACCTTTCATCCCCAATGAACGCGATTCAATAATGCCTGCACTTTCAAATTTACGCAGGGCATTAACGATTACTGAGCGGGTTATGCCTAAGTTGTCGGCAATCTTGCTGGCAACAACCACACTTTCATTGTTGGTAATATTTTTAAGAATCTCTTCGATCGCTTCAACTTCAGAGTAGGATAAACTTTCAAAGGCCCCTTCGGCCAATTTTTTATTCCTGATAATCTCCTCTTCTTTACCCAATGCCTCGAGGCGCTGGATCAAACCAATCAGTAGCGCCCCAATTTCCGCCAGGGCCAGCTGATCATCGTCAAGTGGTTTTTTTGCAGAACTGAGCAGCAGCAGGTCTGACTTCTTCTCCTCAGCAGTAAGAGGCACCAGCGAATAGAAGTAATCAACATTCGTTTTTTGATCGGGATGTGTTTCGTTGTAAACAGCTTCGCTGTTCTTAAGCAGCTGCATAAAACCCAAATCGGCTTTAAGAGACTGATCCTTAATCAATAGTTTCAGATTCTCAGCCAGCTTAACTGATCCGGATTCAGCAGTTAAGACAGCTCCTTCCCTGTTCACTACGAAAACTGCAGCACCAACGAGCGAAAATAAGGAACCAACCGCCTGTTGCAGATCCGGTGTCTGACCTTCGCTGTTGTAAAGAGAGCTGTTCAACTCCCTGATCTTTTCGGTTAATGGCTTCTTTTTCATTTTCCAAGCCTCCTTTGTTTAATTTATAATACATAATATTGTCTATGTCAATAATATTCTAACTTTTATTGATAGAAATAATGACTTGCTATTTTCACTAAAGATCTAGCAGCAGATGTTATTGGTGATTATTTCTGAACAGGCTCTCCGCCATCCGGTAAACTTCTTTCAGTGGCAAACCTGAAAGCCTGGCGATCTTACAGCAATCTTCATACTCGGGGGCATAGTGAAGAATCGATTCACCCGGACGGTCAGGACAGTATTTAATGCGAATCGCTCCCCATTTTGTATCGACTTTGCTTATTTCGCGCGGTTTCATCACCTTTTGTAAGCGATTCAGGCGCAGGCCCAAAGTACTGGTTTCATTAAAGACCAGGTCGCGGATTGTATTAAGCAAATGAGGCGGGGTGAGCACTGTCAGCTGAACGGCTGGGCGACTTTTCTTCATTTGAATGGGGATTAAGAAAACATCAAGTGCACCGCATGAAAAAAGTTTATCCATCAGGTAGCCGTAAATCTCGGGATTAAGATCATCTATGTTAGCTTCAAGCTGGATCAGTTCTTCAGTATAGAGATCCACAGCCTGAATATTTTCTCCCAACAGCAAGCGCAGGAAGTTAGGCCTCGAGAGTTCATAGCTCCCAGCCCCG
>JBFYYZ010000090.1:0-3894 GCA_041309745.1 Bacillota bacterium
AAAAAACTGCAGGAGAAGCAGGCTAAAATAGTCATTCAATTTAAAACACCGCCGCCGGTGTGTCCCTGGTTGCTGGACGATGATGTCCGGGCAGACGGCGGGCTGCCGCCCAATATTTTAACCCTTAAGGTGCAGCCCAGCGAAGGTGTAGTTTTTCAGTTTAACATAAAAAAACCGGCCACCGCCGGTGAAATAGTGGCGGTAGATATGGACTACTGCCAACCCTGCGCTTTTTTAATCAACACCCCGGAAGCTTATGAAAAGTTGCTGGCGGATGCCTTTAAAGGCGATCTTTCCCGCTTCAGCAGCTGGGATGAAATTGAGAAGGCCTGTAACTTACTCGACACTATCTTTAGCCGCCGGCAAGACGGCGCAGATCAACCCTGCTCGTATGACCCGGGCAGCTGGGGTCCCGAAGAGGCCGACCTGATGCTTAAAGAAGTCGGTTACCGATGGTGGAACTAGCAGCAAAGGTTACTAATTTCCTTCCAAAAGGAGTTACCGTTTAAATGCCACTTTATGATATCTCTTCAACAATCGCTCCGGATATGCCGGTCTATAAAAACAGGGATGAGAAAAGGCCGCGCTTTACGGTGAACCGTGATCATACCAGTGGCACTATCTACGAGGGGCGCCTTGACTTTGACCTGCACAGTGGAACCCACATTGATCTGCCCCTTCATGTCCTGCCGCAGGGTGAAACTTCTGATGCCTGGAATAGCGAACAGATCCTGACCCGCTGCCAGGTTTTGGATTTCAGTGATTTAGCGGCCGACCGGATCAGCGCAGATGATTTACAGCAAAAAGAGGAAGAGGGCAGGCACTCGGGCGGCGAGGCTTTTTTTGAAGCGGACAGCACCATCCTGCTGAAAACAGCCAATTCGGCAAAGCAACACTTTGATTTTTCCTTTGTTTTCCTGGAAAAGAGCGGGGCTGAATACCTGGCTCAAAAAAACATCGTCGGCGTTGGCATTGACGCTCTAGGCATTGAGCGCGATCAGGAAGGCCACCCCACCCACCGGGCGCTGCTCCAAAAGGGCATCTGGATTTTAGAAGGCCTGCGGCTTGCTGCAGTCGCGGAAGGACAATACATTTTAGCCTTAATGCCGCTTAAAATTGCCGGGGTGGAAGCGCTACCGGCCAGGGCCTTTTTGCTTGAACCGGACAGTATAAACTTACCTTTAATTAATCGGGGTGATCACCGCAATGGATAAAGTACGACTGGGCAAAACAGGTTTGATGGTCAGCAGGATTAGTTTCGGAGCGCTGCCGATTCAGTCGGTCGATCGCGATAGCGCAGCGGCCGTTGCCCGCTATGCTTTTGAACAGGGCATAAACTTTTTTGACACCGCCAGGGCATATACTACCAGCGAAGCGGATTTGAGCCGCGCCCTGTCCGGTCTTGGTGAAAAAGTTATCGTGGCAACAAAGTCATATCAGAGGGGTTTAGAGAAGCTGAAAGAAGATTTTGCCACCAGCTTTGAGAACCTGAAGCGTGACTATATCGATCTTTTCCAGTTTCACATCGTCAACGAGGAAGAAGAGCTTAAAGCGATTATAAAAAAGGGCGGCCCCCTCGATTACATAAAGGATGAGCAGCAAAAAGGGCGGCTTAAGCACATCGGCATCACCTCGCACCGGCCGGCCCTGATGCTTGACGCCTTAAAAACTGGGCATTTTGAAACAGTGCAGATTCCCTTCAACTACATCGAGCGCGAACCGTTGGAACAGCTGATTCCCCTGGCCCGCTCGCTTGATATCGGCATCATCGCCATGAAGCCGGTTGCCGGTGGGGTATTTACCAGTAACAGGGCAGCGATCCGCTGGATCCTCCAATATCCTGATCTTGTTCCGATCCCCGGTATGTGCCGCATCGAAGAGGTCGACGATAACCTGCAAGCTCTCGGTGCGCCGCCGACAGCAGCAGAACTGGAAGGCTTGGAAGCCGATTCTCTGGAACTTGGTTCGCTGTTTTGCCGGCGCTGTGATTACTGCCTGCCCTGCCCCAACGATATTGAGGCTTCATACATATTGCGCTCCGGCATGATCTTTAAAAGGGCCGGCTGGGATAAACTCTCGCAGGATCACATCAATGCTTTTAAAAAAGGATTAACCTGCAGCCAGTGTGGAGACTGTGCCTCCCGTTGTCCCTATAACCTGCCTCTGACTGAGATGGTAATCGATGAAAGTTTAGCGCTGTTGCGCAAGGCTGTTGAACTGGGTAAACTGGGTGCAGATGAATTCGAAGCGCTATCAAAGACAGTAAAAAAGCAGCAGTAATTTAAGGGCAAAGGACTAAGCAGCAGATGGACTTAAGCTTCACTCACCTGGCGGGGATGATCGTAGCCATCATCGGCGTCTATAGCCTGGGTATTTACGCCGGGCGCAAGGTGCAAAACACCGAGGATTTTTCCGTCAGCGGCCGTAAAGCCGGCTCATTTTTAGTGATGGGGACGATCCTTGGCACCCTGGTCGGTGGCGCTTCCACCATTGGCACGGCTCAGCTGGCCTATCTCTATGGGTTTTCGGCCTGGTGGTTCACCTTAGGCGGCGGTATCGGCTGCCTTTTAATCGCTCTTTTCATGGTCCGGCCGCTGCACGAGACCACCTTTGAAACCATTCCCCGCTTCATCTCGTCCAGCTATGGCAAGACAGCCGGTGTGGCGGCAGCGCTGTTTGTTTCACTCGGTATGTTTATCAATATTGTGCCCCAGGTCTTTTCTTCACAGGCTCTATTAACCTCGATGTTTGCGATCGATATGCGCCTGGCGGCACTTTTAACCGTTGTCCTGGCTGTGGCCTATGTGGTTTTTGGTGGGGCCTGGGGGACAGGCCTGATGGGCCTGACTAAAATTCTTTTAACCTGCATCTGCATGGTCATTTCCGGTGCGGTGGCCTTTGCCCTGGCTGGAGGCAGCAACGGTTTAAGTAGCTTTTTCCCCGCCTATCCTTGGTTCAGCCTCTTCGGCCGGGGAGTTAACACAGACCTGGCTTCAGCCTTTGCCTTAATTGTCGGGGTGCTCTCAAGCCAGATTTATTTTCAGGGGATATTCTCAAGCCGCGATCTTAAGGCTGCCAGGAGCGGAGCCCTGCTGAGCGCGATCCTGGCTCCCTTAATCGGTATCGGGGGCATCATGGTGGGGCTTTTTATGCGCATTAATTATCCGGATATTAACCCGGCCCAGGCCCTGCCCCTGTTTGTGCTCAACCATCTTCCAGCCTGGTTTGCCGGTATTGTGCTGGCTACCCTGCTGCTGGCTTCGATCGGCACCGGGGCTGGCCTGACCCTGGGCGTAAGCACCATGTTAAACCGGGATCTCTACTTAAGGCTGAAGCCGAAAGCAGACGATCGGCAGGCGCTCCTGGTTTTTCGCCTCCTGATCATTGTGGTGCTGCTTTTGGCCCTGCTCGTTGTGCTGGTGGCCGGTGGAAGCACGCTGATCTTAAGCTGGAGTTACCTGTCGCTCGGCCTGCGCGGGGCAACGGTCTTCTTTCCCCTGCTGGCTGTAATTTTCCTGAAAGGCAGGATCTCGCCCCTGGCCGGGACGCTGGCGGTAATTCTTGGCCCCTCAATTGTCATTGCCGGCACTGTACTTAAAATCAGCCTCAACCCGCTTTATCCCGGATTGGCGGCAGGTCTGGTTATTTTACTATTTGATTTCTTTCGCAACCGGAAAATCCGTTTCACCGAACAGGAATAGCGCTTATTGAAAAGTATTGTTACAGGTAGAAAGGAAGGATTAAGTGATGAATCGTTTAAAAAACTTAGAAGACGGAAACCGGGTTGTGATCACGGTCATCGGGCCTGACCGGGTCGGGATCATTGCCGCCGTAACGGCAATTCTGGCCGAGCAGAGTGTAAACATCCTCGATATCAGCCAGACTATTATGCAG
>JBFYYZ010000091.1:0-2666 GCA_041309745.1 Bacillota bacterium
GTTTATGATACCTTTGCTATTCAATAGCAAAGGTATCATAAACAACTTGGGGGTGCGCCGCTTGGAGCAGGAAATCAGGGAATATGCCCTGGAGATCGGTTTTGATGATATCGGCTTTACAACTGCAGATCCTTTCCCACAATTAAAAGAGGCTTTAGAAGAACGAAAAGAGGGCTACAGCTGGATCAGCGACGGGCTGCTGCAACTGGCTCATGTGGCGGATCCTAAGTTTGTGCTACCCTCTGCCCGCTCGATCGTGGTGCTGATCTATGATTATTACAAGCAGGCCTACCCGCAGGAATTTGAAGGGCGGATCGGTAAAGCCTATCAATCGCGACTCTACCCCGGTAAAAAACGCCTTTTTGGCAGCCGCCTGCGCCTGATCAGGGAGTTTTTGGAGAGCAAAGGAATGGAAGTTGGCGTCAGGCCGGCAATGGCGGAGCGCCAGGCTGCAGTGCGGGCCGGCCTCGGTAACTTTGGTTGCAATACTTTTATCTACTCCCCCGGGCGCGGTAGCTATATCGGCATTGCGGCCATGGCGGTCAGTGGTGAGCTTGAGCCAACCACAGCTAAAAAAGAGCACTCCTGCCCCGATGACTGTAACCGCTGCATCGATGCCTGTCCAACCGGGGCTTTATATGCCCCCTACAAAATGGATCCGCTGCGTTGCATCGCATTCAACAGCTATGGTGCTGGCAATTTCCCCGGTGCTCCCGAAGATATCCCCCCGGAGATTCGCGTCAAAATGGGGGGCTGGATCTACGGCTGTGATCACTGCCAGGATGCCTGTCCTCATAACCAGGCCCGGCTGAAGCAAAAATTGGTCCCCGATGCTTTTTTGCAGGAGATGGTGCCGAGATTCGATCTGCCCCTCTTACTGAACATGGACGATCAGTACTTTCTCGAAACGGTCCAGCAAATAATGTACGGCTACATCTGGGAGAAAAAATACATCCAGCGCAATGCGGCGATTGCCCTGGGCAACAGCGGCGACGAAGCAGCAGTCGGGCCGCTGGGCACAGCTTTGCAAGATCAGCAGGAGCTGGTTCGCCGCTACAGCGCCTGGGCTTTGGGCCGGATCGGCGGTAAAAAGAGCAAGGCTGCTCTCGAAAAAGCTCTGGTCGGAGAAAGCGAGGCCGCTGTTACCGTCGAGATCAAGGCTGCGCTGGAGAACTGCTGATGGTGAAGCTGATCATAACCGTGGCTCCAACAGGCAATGTTCCGACGAGGGAGATTAATCCCCATTTGCCGCTCACCCCGGACGAAATCGCTGCCGATGTATTTCACTGCTGCCAGGCCGGTGCGGCTGTGGTCCATCTCCACGCCCGCAATGAAGCAGGCCAGCCGACAGCTGACCCTGAAGTGTTCAGGCAGATCGTTGAAAAGGTCCGGCAAAAGTGCGATATAATTATTCAACTTTCCACCGGGGCGAGAGCCGGGAAAAATGCTGAAGAGCGTGGAGCTTGCATCGAACTGGCTCCGGAGATGGCCAGTCTGACTACTGGTTCTACCAACTTTTCCACTAGCGTGAATTTTAACCCGCCGGAGTTGATTCTTGAGCTGGCGCAGAAGATGTATCAAAAAGGGGTAAAGCCCGAGGTTGAAGTGTTTGACCTGTCAGCGCTGGAATATGCCAGATACCTGGTGGAAAAGGATATCCTCAAAGAGCCGTTGCACATCAACCTAGTGCTCGGAGTGCCCGGTTCTATGGGCGGTTCAGCCCGCAACCTCTTTTTCCTGGTCCAAAGCCTGCCGCCAAAATGCACCTGGTCGGTAACGGCCATCGGTAAAACACACTGGCAGTTAAGCGCCTTAGGACTGGTGCTCGGTGGGCACGTGCGAACCGGGCTGGAGGATTTAAATGAACTCGAAGCAGGAAAACCGGTTTCAAATCTGCAGTTAGTTCAGAGAGTGGATGCACTGGCCTCAGCCTACGGCCGCGAAATTGCTACCCCAAAAGAAGCCCGGAAGATGCTTGGCCTCTCCTAACCATTATCGCCCCAGATGATCAAATCGATTATTTCCAGAACCTCAGCTAAAAGCTGATCGTCAGTGCAGTCAATCAGGCGAACTCCCCGCTTTTTATAATCAATCGTTTTTATCGCTGATATCCTTGACTGGGTTGTGCTTTTCGGCTATGATTTGGCTGAGAATAATAATCATGTTTGCAGTCCAGCTGCTCATAGCTATTAGACATGAGGGAGCGCCGAGACAATGGTCCTTGCGTTCTTTTTTATTTGAAAGGGGTGCCTGTTACCGATGAACCTACTGAAACGGAGCGAAAGAAGCCGGGGAGTATTGAAGATCACCGGTGATTCTCTTTTAGTTGAAGATGTGGTTAATCTCAGCGATGCGGTAAACTTGCTTAAAGCTTCAATGATCACTGCCGCCCTTACCCTGGAAGCGCAGCTAGCCGTACCCGATGCCTTTGACCCCCTGATCGGACAGGTTCGGGCTTACCAGGGGCACCGCTATGTCTCCGAGATGATCCTCTGCCTGATTGCGGGCAGTAAGCTGATCGGCAGTGACAGCCGTAAAGTGCAGGATGCCTACAGTTTGCGCTGTGTGCCCCAGGTGCACGGTGCCACTGCCAATGCCCTCAATTATGTCCGCTCTATTCTCGAAGTTGAGATCAACTCGGTTAATGATAATCCGCTGCTTTTCCC
>JBFYYZ010000092.1:0-3978 GCA_041309745.1 Bacillota bacterium
GGCCACAGGTCTTCTCAAATACACACATCCCCGAAGATGGCAGGTTGAGGTGATTGCGAATTGCCGCTTCGAAAGTCTGGACGAAGACAGACCCGACATCATTAGAGACCCACTCATCAAAGATGGCGCTCATAAAACGGCCAAACTGAGCCGGCTGGACTGAGCGATCTGAAACCACTGTTCCATCCTGAACGATGCTTCTTTCCCCGCTTGAGCTTAATCGCTCCAGTACCGGAATAAACTGAATCCAGGTCGCCCGGACTTCATCCCTTAAAAAGCGGTAAACCTCAAGCGGGTAGTCGGAATTAACCCTATTTACGGCAACCAGAATGTTGTGATCTACCCCATGTTTTTGAAGCAAACGCACCCCTTGCATAACCTGCTTAAATGTAGGGTGACCGCTTTTCGATCGCCGATAGCGATCATGCAGGAAAGCAGGCCCGTCAAGACTGATCCCGATTAAGAAATTATTTTCTCTAAAAAACCGGCACCAATCATCATTGAGCAGTGTGCCATTGGTTTGCATCGAATTTTCAAAGACCAGCGGCTGCCGACGTTCTTTACCAGGCCGGCCATAATACTGCTGCAGTTCAATCGCCCGCTGGTAGAAGTTTATCCCCATCAGGGTCGGTTCTCCGCCCTGCCAGGCGATACTGACCTGATTTGAGGTTTGTGCCCTGGTTAACTGGCTGATGTAAGCCTCCAGGACTGTCTCATCCATCCGGAACCGGCTGCCTGGATAAAGCTTTTCTTTCTCCAGGAAAAAGCAATAGGCGCAGTCAAGGTTGCAGGCAGCCCCGGTCGGCTTAGCCAGGATGTGAACCCTTAAGGGCAGGGCATTTTTCCCGATATTATCCGTGATCATCTAAATTACCACCTGTTAACTTAGTCTTTCTGCCATGGCCAATGTCCTTCAATTTCGAGAACCAGTGCCCAGCTTAAAAATGTGCGGATCAGGACCAGCGCGCCTAAACCGAGAATGCTCTGCATGGTAAAATCCAGGGCAACTGTCCGGACGATGTCGGCGGCAACTAATACCTCCAAACCGAGCAGCAGAGAACGACCAATCCTGATCTTAAACTCCCGGTAGTGATTGCCAACTCCACGACGAAAGGCATAGTGTATGAAGTAGTGGATTAAAGCCGATAAAATAGCCGCTATGATAATAACGACAGCTACAACCTCAATGAATATTGATGCATATTCAATCCATATCATTAAAGAATTGTGGCTCCCTGTTCCGACAGTGCCAAAAGAATTCAAGATCACTAAATTCATTCCTGATAACCTCTTTCCGCCTGGGGATTAGAAATCGCAGGTGCTCCTTCTGGTTTTTCTAACCAGTGATTGGCAGCTGATACAGCCCTATTCATTGCTTCTCCCAGCTGCCGGGTGGCAAAGAAGATGTTTTCTTCGCCAATTGTATTAAGCAACCCGGTTTTCTCCAGCTGCATATAAATCATCGGGTCAATACCAACCAGCATTAACTTGCTGTTTTGTGCTTTCAGCGCTTGGGCGTACCTTTCCAAAACGGCAATAAATGTACTACTAAATTCTGATTTCCCCCTGAGCCCAATCGCAACTACCGCTCTCTCGGCGTTGCCAACCTCCGGCAGTAAGTTTTCAAGGTTTTTGGCGGCAGCAAAAAAGAGACTGCCGTAGATCTGTAGCAGGGTAAGCCTATTGCCCGGTAAAGTCGGAGGCGCCGGATGCTCCTCGGGAAGGCCGCCAGGGACCAGAACCCACTCTTTAACAATTATTTTGTTAGACTGGCCAATTACGTACAAAACTATACTTAAAGCCATACCGATTAGCACCGCATAATGGAGCGGAACGAAAAGGGTAAAAATAAAGGTCATCCCCATAACGGTTGATGATACTTTGCTTGTTTGCCAAACTATTTTAGCGGCCGCGACTCGCAAACCCTGAAAACCGGCGACGATCAGTAATGCTGCTAAAGCCGGCATCGGGATAAATTCAACAAGTGGTGCAATAAGAAAAACTACAGCAACGACTAAAATGCCGGCAAAAATATTTGCCCACCGGGATTTGGAGCCGGCACCGATGATCAGGTTAGTCCCGGAAATTGAACCTCCGGCCGGTATCCCTCCGACAAAACTGGTTGCGATATTTGCAGCCCCCTGTCCTAAAAAGTCCCGCGAGACATCGGGAAATTTACCGTCAGGGTTAGGGAAACTCTCGCTGACCCCGGCCCCCTGGATCAATCCAATTACGGCAACAGAAAAGGCTGGAAGAGCTAACCGACCGATCAATCCTGGATCAGGTAAACCCAAACCGGGAAGAGACCGGGGTATGGAAGCAATGTCGCCAACAGTTTTCACTGCCTGCCATCCTTCTCCTGTAAAGAGGCCTGGTAGCGAAAGTATAGCCAGCAAAATCGTTGACATGGCGATAGCAACGATAAAAGCATACTTGCCCCAGGCCGATCTTAGTAATAAAACGATGATTGCCAGGGTAAGCAAACCAAGAAAAGTAGTATGAAAATCAACCCTGCCAAAGCGCAGCAGTAAATCCAGGGTGCGGGCGACACTGTTCGAAAATGTGCTTTTATACCCGGTCAAATCACCAAGCTGGCCTAAGATGATCAGTACAGCAACCCCGTTTAGAAAACCGGTCATTACTGAATTTGATACAAAGTGAACCACAAAACCGAGCTTAAATATACCAGCCAGCAGCTGGATTAAACCGGCGATAAAAACTATTGTTATTAAAGCTTGTGCTCTTTGATCAAATGGTATCCCGCTTAAACCGGCACCGGCAGCTACAGAAAGTGCGCCTGTTGTAGAAACATTCATATATACAGAACTGGCAAAAACGGCCCCAACCGGCAGAGCCACCATCAGCGTATAAATGCCGAATACGGGGTTAACTGACGCCAGCAGGGCATGGGCCATCGATTGGGGAACATTAACAATGGCAAAGGTAAGGCCTGCTAGTAGATCAGAACGCATGTTTGGACTATGAGGTTTTAAGGCCTTGATTTCTTTTTTTAATTTCGTTTTCATCCAAAAAACCTTTCTTTTGTAATAAACAAATTAAGAACCATAACTTCTCTTGCCAAGTTCACCGGCAATAAGCATTAGCACGATTAACATTAACAGAGCACCAATCATGCACATTAAGAGCACATCGGGATCGCTGAAATTGCTACCGGCAACCACAAGGGCTGCCGCAATATTTCTTTGAGCTGTTCCCAAAGCTAGTACCGGCTTAGTACTTACATCTTTTCCGGCTGATAACCAGCCAATTATGAATGCACCCATGATCAGCAACAAAGCTGCGATTATCGCACCGCTGCCGATAGTTGCCAATAAATAGCGCCAGTTTAGGGCAATTAAAGCAACAAATCCAAACATCAAGCCAAAGTTAGCGATCCGACTCAGGCTATTTTGAAGCAAGGCAGCTAATTCCTTATACCGATAATTAATAAGTAACCCCGCAGCCATTGGCAGCAACATCAGGACAACAAGAGAAGCTGCGACTTCAAGCGGATTAACCGTTACACCCGGCAACAGCAGCGGTAGGACAAGTGGTACATAGATAACGGTAAGCACCATCAGTATAACCATTACTCCTACACTTATAGCCACCCTGCCTTTGGCAACTTGAACCAGCTTGGGTAGAAAAGGGGCTCCGGCAGCAGTAGCAAGTAGAATCAAACCAATACGAAAGCCTTCACCTAGCGGGACAATAACTACTATCAGGTAAGCCAGGGCTGGAACCACAAGAAAATTAACCACAACCACCTTGATCAGTAGAAATAAATCACTCAGCGGCTCAATAACCTTTTTTAAGGTCAGCTCCAAACCCAATGCAGCCATACCAGCAACCACAAAAGTAATAATTCCAATGTTTGCTATGATTTGGATGATTTGTGTCGAATTATCCATAAACTTTATCCTTCTTTAAAAGGTCATTATTGTTCATGTTATTAAAATATACTTTCGCTATACTTTC
>JBFYYZ010000093.1:0-10677 GCA_041309745.1 Bacillota bacterium
CGGCGGATCCGCTCCGGCAAATCCTCAATCTCGATCAGATCGCCCTTGCTCAGTAACAGCGCCTGGGCTACGGTGTTGGAAAGCTCGCGAATATTACCAGGCCACTCATGCTTTTTGATCAGCTCCAGCGCTTCGGGGTTAAACTGCTTCAGGGGAATCTGTTTGGCTTTTGATTCTTTCTCCAGGAAAAATTCTACGAACAGCTCAATGTCTTTCTGCCTTTCGCGCAAAGGCGGGAGATGGAGGGATGCTACATCAAGGCGGTAAAAAAGGTCTTCCCGGAACTTATTTTCAGCTACTTTACCGTAAAGATGGGCATTGGTTGCGGTGATGATTCTGACATCAACTTTACACATTTCCTCGCCACCAACCCTTAAAAATTCCCCCGTTTCCAAAACTCTCAGCAGCTTAATCTGAATCGCCGGACTGGCCGAGTCGATTTCATCCAGAAACAGGGTTGCTTTATGGGCCAGCTCGAAGATCCCCTTTTTCTTGTGGGTAGCCCCGGTAAAGGAGCCTTTTTCGTGACCGAACAGTTCGCTTTCCAGCAGCGTTTCCGTAAAGGCTCCGCAGTTAAAAGCCAGGAAAGGGCGATCGCTGCGGTGGCTGACTGAATGAATGTAACGGGCTAGCACTTCTTTGCCGGTGCCGGTCTCCCCCTGGATCAGAATCGTGATATTCTTTTTAGCGATTTTTTGCGCAGCTGAAATCAGGTTCAACATTTTCTGGCTGTAGCCGATGATAAAACCCTGTTCCTGTCTTGCTTTAGAAAGTTCTTCGCTTACAGGCCTAACATTAAGCGATTTATCAAGCAGCGCCTCCATATCGTTGATATCGACAAAGGGTTTTTCAACGTAATCGAAAGCGCCGAGCTGAATCGCTTCAACCGCAGATTTGACTGTCGAGTAGCCGGTAATAATGATTACTTCGCAGTCTGGTTGCCTGCTTTTAATCTCTTTCAGAATATCAAGGCCGTTAGCATCAGGCAGTTTTAAGTCAACCAGGGCAGTATTAAAGTGATTTTCAACTATTTTTTCTATGGCTTCGGCCCCGGAGTTGGCGGTAATTACCTGGTGCCCCTTATGCTTGAGCAGGTAACTGAAAAAATTGCATACCTCCTGCTCATCGTCAACAATCAGAAAAGTTGCTTCGCTTGGCATCTTCAACCTCCAATACAAAACCTGGCAAACTGGGTTCCGACAATCAAAATACGCAGAACCTTGATCTGCCCATCTGCGATATTAATCTGCATAATCAGTTCTCTTCGCTTTCACTTTCAACCTTTTTCAGCGGCAGGATCAGGCTGAAAGTGCTGCCCTGCCCCACTACGGTCTGCACATCGATAAACCCGCCATGCGCCTGCGCGATCCCCAGACTGACCGAGAGGCCAAGTCCAGTTCCTTTACCGCTTTGCTTGGTGGTGAAAAAGGGGTTGAATATCTGAGGAACATCTTCCTGCTCAATGCCTATGCCGTTGTCGGAGATTTCCACCAGGGCCAGTTCCCCTTCCGGATGTAGCCTGATATCTAAGGTTATTTGACCGATCGATCCGTTTTTACCCCCGGCCTGAAACTTACTTTCTACGGCATCTCTGGCGTTAAGCAGCAGGTTGACGATAATCTGCTCCAGACTGTTTGCGCTGCCCGAAATCATCGGGATATCCGGCTGCTTGTTGACCAGTAGTTCAATCCTGCTTTTTTCAATCTGGTAAGCAGCCAGGGCCAGGGCACTGTCGACTACATCACTTAGGTTGACATCCTCAAAAGTAAACTCATCCTGCCTGGAGAAGGTTAGCAGGTTTTTAATGATGCGCTGACAGCGTATTCCGCTGCTGTGGATATCTTTGATCAACTGGTGCTGCGGGTCATCGGGTGGAGTTTCCCTTAAGAGCAGCTGGGCATTGCCGACGATGGCGGTCAGCGGACTGTTCAGTTCGTGGGCTACCCCGGCTGACATCTCGCCCATTGAAACCAGCTTGATCGAATCAACAAAACGGGTTACATCCTTGGCATAATAGGTTACACCGTAAGGCTCGTTCTGTTCAGTAAAGGCGGGGTAGGCAAAGATGTCGAGCACACGGTTATAACGGGTCCGCGATTGCAGATATGAAGTTTTCTGAGATTGCAGAACCTTGTCGCCCAGGCAGGGGTTACATTTCGCTTCGCGACCGTAAAAAAGCTGGTAACATTTTGAGCCGATCACTTTTTCCTCGGGCATCGTAAAAAAGTCGATCGCTGCTTGGTTTACCCGCTGAATCTCATAATCCTGGTTGATAAAGACAAGGAGGTCGGTTACGGCGGAAAAAGTAACCTCCCAGTCGCGTTTGATCTCCAACAGCTCGTTAATTTTATTCTTCAGGGCTACATAATAAGACTTTTTTGAGCTGTGCACGCCGGTCAGTTTTTCAATTAATATTTTTTTACTCCTAATAACCATTAATGCTCACCTCCCCTGGTTTTTAAAACTTCGCGGAAGATATTGCTGATATCCTCCTCATCGGCGTCCCGGGGGTTGTTAATAAAGCAGGCGTCGTTCATCGCGTTACGGCTAAGTTCCGGGATCGCTTCTTCCGGCAGTTCCAGCTCGGCCAGACCGGCTGGAATTCCCACATCGCGGGCCAGCTCGCGGACCATCTCGATCGCCATTTCAGCTGCTTCCCGTTTTGACAGCTCTTTGGTCAGGGCGCCCATTGCTTCGGCAATGGCGGCGTACTTATCGATACAGGCAATCATGTTAAAACGCATGACGTAGGGTAAAAGAACGGCGCTAATCGAACCAATCGGCTGATCAAAGAGGCCGCCGATCTGGTGGGTCATGGCATGGGTCAGACCCAGCACGGCGTTGGAGAAAGCAATTCCGGCATGCAGGCTGGCCTGAGCCATGGCGATCTTGGCTGCCTCATCAACCTGGCTGGCCACCGACGAGCGTAAGTTGGCAGCGATCAGCCTGATCGCCTGCAGGGCGTGAATATCGGTCATATCGGTGGCAGCAAGAGAAAGGTAAGCTTCCACGGCGTGGCTTAACGCCTCCATTCCCGTGTTGGCGGTCAGTTTGCTGTTGATCGTGGAAAGAATCAGGGGATCGGATACGGCAATATCGGGAACAAGCGATTTTGAAATGATGGTCATCTTAATTTTACGCTTGCTGTCTGAGATAATTGCAAACTGCGATACCTCGGCACCTGAGCCAGCTGTGGAGGGAACAACAATTAAAGGTGGGAGTGGCTCCTTAATCATGTCGATCCCTTCATAATCATGAATCCGGCCTGGGTTGGTTGACAGAGTGGCTACTGCTTTGGCAATGTCAACAGCGCTGCCGCCACCAATTGCCAGAACAGCGTCACAACCGGCTTTTAAGTAATGGCGGCATCCTTCCTCAACCTCAAAATCGCGGGGGTTGGCTGAAAAGCCACTCCATAGAAAGTGGTCAAGACCTGCTTCTCTCAGGTAAACCAGAGCTTGATCCACCCAGCCGCAGCGCTCGATACCCTGGTCGGCAACCAGGAAAACTTTAGTCGAGCCCAGCCGGCTGCAGCATTCGCCAACCTGGTCCAGTGATCCGGTACCGAAAATAATTTCCGGGGTCACAAATTTACTGGTATACATTTTATGACCCTCCTTTTATTTAGATCTCTTGCTGCCTGATCATTCAATATTTACTTTGTTAATACCTGCCTAATCTTTTCAAACTCTGATTATTGATCTCTTAGTTCCTGCTTAAAACCAGTGATCTGGTAGTTTTGATTCTATCATCATTAAGGGGACACCAAGAATTGTGTCCCCTCAACAGATCCGGTGCAGGCCGGATATTAAATTTTCCCTTAAACCATCTTTACCGGTTCCAGCTTTGTTCTTTCTTTTCCGACAAAAGATTCTTCACAGATTTCCGGAACCAGGCCGTAGCCGACATTGTTTTCCATAAGTTTTTTACATTTTGTCCTTTGCAGTTCTGTGCAGCCGCAGCTGCGTGCCTCCTGCACTGTTAGCTTGCGGCCGTAGGCGCCGGCTCCGCAAAACATAACCCATCCGTTAAGGCTCTGGTATTCTTTCCAGTTCGTGCAGTTAACCATTTTTTCCATCGTTCTCACTCCCTTAATTATTTTTCCGGCGCCAACTTAACTTTGCAGTTTTCCACCGATGGCTATCTCTTTTGACATCAGCGGGCGTAGGTAGCAGGTCCAGTAAGCGATTGCCACGAAGACTACGCCACCGATGATGTTGCCGATTGTAACCGGAATCAGGTTGTTGACAAAGAATGCCTGCCAGCTTAAACTCTGCAGCACTGCCGGTGTAAAAAGTTCCTGGGCCAGAGCGGTGCTTTTCAGCATCATACCCATTGGGATGAAATACATGTTGGCGATAGAGTGCTCGAATCCGGCAGCCACAAAAGCGCTGATCGGAATCATGATTCCTAAAATTTTGCTGATTGCATCTTTGCCGGCCATTGAAAGCCAGACCGCCAGGCAGACCAGCCAGTTACAGAGGATGCCCCTGAACAGTGCTTCACTCCAGGTCAGGCTGCTTTTAGCTACAGCGATGTTGATGATCCTGGTTGCCACCTCGCCGTCATTGGCTTTCCAGATCCCCGAGTAGTAAAATAGCGCTACAATCACCAGGGCTCCGACAAAGTTGAACAGGTAAACCCAGACCCAGTTACGGAGAACTTGCCTGCCGCTTAACTTTTTGTCGAGGTAACCGGCGACCAGCAAATTGTTACCGGTAAAGAGCTCGGCGCCACCTAAAACAACCAGGATTAGTCCGAGGGAAAAAGCAACTCCCCCGACCAGACGGCTCAGGCCGTCACCGATGTATAAGGCTAAGTCATTGGTGACGATGGTGAAGAGTACTGCTCCCATGGCGATGTAAGCACCGGCGAGAATAGCCAGCATCATCAGCGAAGGGACTGCAGTAGCGACCTTCTTCTGAGCAACTCCGACTAGTGTCTTGGCGATTTCCGCAGGCGGGTCACAGGACAATACCGGTGTGGTGACGGTGGCTGGAGCAGGAACAGATGCCGGCAGCTCTTCGGGGACTAACCCGGCTCCGGTTGCATACTCCATCATTTTCATGCAATCAACCCGTTTTTCTTTGGAGCAGCCGATAGCCTCCAGAAAATTGGGGTTAACCGGACGGTTAAAAGCGGCCAGTTCGCAGTAGCAGATATGCCCTGCCATTGAATCATACTCGTTCCAGAATGCGCATTTCTCGGTCATTGGTATTGCCTCCTTTCTTTCTTGCTGCTTAAAATTATCTTGCTGAATCATACTTAAGCAATCTTTGTGCCAACTGTCAGTTCTGTCGAATATCTTTATTCAAATATTGCTCTGTCTCTGCTTTGATTAAATTATTTACTTCGCTTGCGCGGGAGCTTATAGCTGACAGGAGAATGACTGGGGCATCAATGTGACACAAACAGGTTACATCTGTTACCTTGATCTGTTGGTCAGGAAGGCAGCTTAATAACCATTGAAGATCTGCAAAAGATCGGCTTGCTTTGCTGTGAGCTGCCGTGGTATCATCTTTTCATCAGAATCCCTGATTTCTTAGCGGTTAAAGGATTAGCGACCTGTTACATAATTGCAGCCTAAAATAAGGGGAGGGATTTTTATGGCTAATAAACCATACACGGTGGTTACCAAGCAAAATTACGGTAACCGGATGATGGGTTCGATCAAAGGGGTAATTATAGGATTAATCCTCTTTATTGCAGCTTTTCCGGTATTATGGATTAACGAAGGTTATGCCGTAAGGGTTTATAAAGGTCTGGAAGAAGGAGCCGGCAGTGTTGTAGAGGCAGATCTGGCCAGCCTGGCGTCGGATATGGAAGGTCAGTTCATTCACGGCATCGGTGAAACATCCACTCCTGAGCTTTTAGCGGACAGCGAGCTGGGGGTCAGCCTGAATGCGATCCATCTTGTCCGCAAGGTCGAGATGTATCAGTGGAAGGAAATTGCGACCACCGAAACGGTTGAAAAGGTGGGTGGAACCCAGGAAACGACCACTACCTACACTTATGAGCCGGTATGGTCTTCATCGCTGATCCAATCTTCATCCTTTAAAGATCCCGAAGCCAGAACCAGAAATGCCAATCCGGCCCAGATGCCTTACCAGGGGCAGTCCTGGTCTGCCCAGCAGGTAATGATTGGCGCCTATAATTTATCGCCGGGCCTGATCGGTCAGATAGCGGCCACTCAGGCTATTGATTATACCAATCCTGATCTGGCGAACATCCCCGAGTCAATCATAGAAAAAGCAGAGATTTCCACCAACCAGATCTATATCGGCAGTCCCGGCACTCCGCAGATTGGTGATGTTAGAATCTCACACCAGTACGCGGTGCCAGGCCAGGTTTCTGTGCTGGGCAAGGTGATGAATGGACAGATTGGTCCTTTCCGGACTAAACAGAATACGACGATCGAGATCTTAAGACCGGGGATGCATTCGGCCGAAGATATGATTGAAGCAGCCAAGGCAGCCAATGTTTTCAGGACCTGGTTATTTAGAGTTCTCGGGTTTTTCCTCTTTTTCATCGGTCTCAACACAATTTTAAAACCTCTTGCTACCGTTGGGGTGGTCCTGCCGTTTCTTGGCCGGTTATTATCATCGGGGATCGGCTTGATCTCAGGGCTGATTGCCATAATCCTGACTTTTGTGGTCATCGCCATCGCCTGGATCTTTTATCGGCCTTTGTTGGCTATTATTCTGCTTGTATTGGCCGGAGTCTTTACCTATTTCCTGATTATGAGGAAAAAAAAGATGAACCAGCAGGCGGCTGCAGTTGAAGCCTAAGCACTTTGATTTCTAAACAGGGTCAGGCATATTGTCTTTGCCGTCCGGGTAAAACCGCTCTTTTCTAAAGTTTTTACTGCGGCTGAGCCGGTTTGGCCTAACCCTGGTTAAGATAGATTCAACAGATTATCAGGGGAAAATTTATATTTTCCCCTCTTCTGCTGTACACCATCAACACAGCGGGAAGGAGTATCCGTTTGCAGCTTACAGAACTTCTTGCACTTTGGCTCAAGGATGAACAGTTTACATCTCTGCTCGATCACTTAAAGGAAAAGAGCGTTTACCGGATTGAGTATCATGGCATTGACGGCAGTGCCGGCGATTATTTTCTCTCTGCCCTGGCCCATTACTCCGGCCGGCCTCTTCTGCTGGTCACTGCCGACCAGGCCGGCGCTGAAAAGGCCTATACTAACCTCGGGACTTTTCTGCCCGGACAGGTAAGGCTGCTTCCGGCGCGGGAACTCTTCGTCAGCCCCACTATCTTGTCGCGCAGTGAAGAGATCCAACACCAAAGGCTTAAGTTTATGCAGTGGTTGCTTGAAGGTGCTACAGGGGTTTATGTTGCCCCTCTGGCTGCCCTGTTGAGCAGAAATCTGCCCCCTGTTGATTGGCTGAATCTGACACTTAAGCTTAACAGTGGTGATCGCATAAACCGCGAAGATCTGATTAGCGGACTGGTCGCCAGGGGCTATGAAAGAAGCTCGCTGACCGAGGTGCCCGGGCAGTTTAGTGCCCGCGGGGATATTGTTGATATCTTTTCTCCCGGTCTGGGCAGACCAGTGCGTTTGGAGCTTTTTGATCATGTTCTGGAATCAATCCGCTTTTATGATCCCCAAAACCAGCGCTCCATTGAAAAAGTTGACTCGGTTCTAATCATGCCGGCCCGTGAACTGATCCTAAATGATGATCGCTATCAAGAGGGCGAAGTGCTGATTAACAACGACCTTGAAAGAGCCCTCTCGAAGTTGCGCAAACGCGGCGAGGGGGAAACTCCTGCCAGGCTAAACCAGCAGGTCAGCCGCGACTTAGAGCGGTTGGCTCACCCGGAAGGCCTTGATTTGCTATCCGGTTACTTCTCCTACTTTTTTGGTGCTGGCGCCACGCTGCTCGATTATCTACCCGGGATAACCCTCCTGGTTCTGGAAGAGACAACCCTGTTAATGCAAAAAGAAAAGGCACTGAGAGCAGATTTAAACCAATATTTCAGTGATTCTTTTGCAGCAGGAACGCTGTTTGGTGAAAGTGTGGGTCTGCTCTGGAGCTTCGAAGAGTTATTATCCCGTTATAATGGTCACCTAATAGCTTTGAATGCGATTGCTGACGGTTCAGCGATCTTAAAACCCGCTGCATCAAACAGTCTTGATACGATGAGCGCTTCCCGCTACCACGGTCAATGGGAGCTCTTCCATACTGATCTGCAACACTGGCAAAAAAGACGGTACCAGGTTTACCTGGCGGCTGTAAATGAGGAACGAGTTAACAGCCTGGCCGGCCTGCTTGAAGAGCAGCTGCCGGATGCCCCTGATTACATCAGGCTGAGTGCTGCTCCCGATGATGGTTTTATCATTCCTGCCCTGCAGATGGCTCTGATTACTGAACAAAACCTGTTGCCCGGAAGAAAAAAAAAGAGACGGGTCAGCTCGCGCGAGGGAACTTTGCTCAGCAGCTACCGGGAACTTTCTGCAGGGGATTATGTGGTTCACGAACAGTACGGAATTGGACAGTTCCAGGGCATTCAGACCCTTGAAGTCAGTGGGATCGAGCGGGATTATTTGCTGCTAAAATACAGGGGAACCGATAAACTTTATATCCCAATTGATCAGGTCAGTCTGATTCGCAAGTATTCCGGCGGTGACAGCCCGGCTCCCCACCTGCATAGTCTCAGTGGAGCTGAGTGGCAGCGGATTAAACGCAAAGTTACCGAGTCGGTTCAAGACCTGGCCAGAGAGCTGCTTGAGCTCTATGCCGCCAGACAAACCGTAAATGGCTTTAGCTTTGGCCCGGATCATCCCTGGCAGCAGGAGTTTGAAGCGCGCTTTCCCTTTGAAGAGACCCCTGATCAGCTGCAGGCAATTATGGAAGTAAAGGCCGATCTGGAAAAAGATCACCCCATGGATCGCCTGATCTGCGGGGATGTGGGCTATGGCAAAACAGAGGTGGCGATGCGGGCTGCTTTCAAAGTGATGCTGGAGGGAAAACAGGTGGCGATAATGGTGCCAACCACGGTGCTGGCCCAGCAGCACTATCGCACCTTCCAGGAGCGTTTTGATGGTTTTCCGGTGCAGATTGCCCAGCTCAGCAGGTTTGTCTCGCCGGCCAGACAAAAAGAGATTTTCGCCAAAATTGCTGCCGGCAAGATCGACTTGGTAATCGGCACCCATCGTCTGCTGGCCAAAGATTTACGCTTTCATGATCTGGGACTCTTGATTATCGATGAAGAGCAGCGTTTTGGGGTGCGACAGAAAGAGAAGATCAAGAAAATGCGCCTGGAAGTGGACACCCTTGCCATGACAGCAACACCGATTCCCCGCACCCTCCATTTATCCCTGGCCGGCGCCCGGGACTTAAGCATTATCGACACCCCGCCCGAAGATCGTTATCCGGTACAGACCTACGTGCTCGAATACTCGGAAAACCTGATCTTAGAAGTGGTTCAGCGCGAACTAAACCGGCAGGGTCAGGTCTTTATTGTTTTCAACCGGGTGCAGCAGATCGATGCCTACGCTGAGCGAATAGCACAGCTTTTCCCCTCTGCTGCAGTTGCTGTCGGGCACGGCCAGATGCCTGAAGCGAAACTCGAAAAGGTAATGGTTGATTTTCAGGAGGGACGTTACCAGATCCTGGTCAGCTCGACGATCATTGAATCGGGCTTGGATATTCCCAATGTCAATACCCTGATCGTCTGTGATGCCGACCGTTTTGGCCTGGCCCAGCTGTACCAGATTCGGGGCCGGGTGGGACGTTCTAACCGTCTCGCTTATGCCTACCTGACTTACCGCAAAGATAAACTGATCAATGAAACGGCCCGTAAAAGGCTGAAAGCGATCAAGGAGTTTACCGAACTGGGCTCCGGGTTTAAGATTGCCCTGCGCGATCTTGAAATCAGAGGCGCTGGCAATATCCTGGGCGCTGAGCAGCATGGCTTCATTGCTGCTGTCGGTTTTGATCTCTATGTGCGTATGCTTGATCAGGCGGTGGCGCTGCTGAAAAATATTAAAGTTGAAACGAAGATTGAGCCGCGCCTGGAGCTAAATATAAGCGCTTACCTGCCCTCTTCCTATATTGCAGCCCAGGATCAGAAGATTGATTTCTATCAGAAAATCTACAGCGCGGTCAGCCTTGAGGAGCTGTCCGAAATTGAAGAAGAGCTACTTGATCGCTTCGCTTCTCCGCCTGAGCCCGGCAGGCTGCTGCTTCAGGTGGCCCGGATCAGGGTCAGGGCAGCTGAAGCCGGTATTGAACTGATCAGCCGCCGGAAAAACAGCGTAGTGCTGGAGTTTTGTAGCGCCACCACCATTAACCCATCCATGCTTGACCAGCATCCATCGCTTCTGGCAAAGCGAATGACCGTCACCGCACTGAGACCTCTTAAGTTGAAAATTACCGGGATAGCGGAAGGAACCTCTTTTCTTGAGAATTTGTTGGCCGAAATTGAAAGTATTGTGGCTCTAAAGCCGGCCTAAATAACTGTTGAGCAGTTTACTCGCCGGCCTTCTGCTGACTGGCTTCCTTTAACCTGTTATAATACAGCATAAGCTTAACAAAGGCAGGTTATCTTTTTGTCCGAGAGCAATAGGGCTTTTATCAGGGGCGCCGCAATTCTGGCTGTAACCGGGATTGCTGCCCGGGTGATCGGGGCGGTTTTCAGAGTGGTCCTGGCGGCGATTCT
>JBFYYZ010000094.1:0-2860 GCA_041309745.1 Bacillota bacterium
TATTTATCCTTTTTCTGCTAATCATGATCCACACGTCCCCCCCCCCGATGTCTTTACTAATTGGACAAATAATTATGAGCAAAAGTTCCATAAAATTTTCTTGATCTTACCTGAAGCTGCCTCCTCCGCCACCAAAACCGCCGCCCCCGCCGCCGGAAAAACCACCCCCGAAACCGCCGCCGGAAGAAAACCCTCCTGAAGATCTGGCGCTGGAGGTAGATGAAGCGGCTTCGATAGCGCTTGATGCCGTCCTGGAGGCACTGGTAACTGTATTATTTAGCGATCTGGTCATTGTACTCATGTTATTAATGATCAATGCTGTTTGAGCGGCGTTCATCTGTGACCAACTGGTCTGACTAAACGTAGGATCCTGTTCCAAACGCGGGAAAACAAGGGCCAACTGATCTATGACCTGCTTGGCCACACCTAAGATCACCGCATAAACCAGATAATGTTCCCAAACAACCAGCGAAGGGACGGTTGATTGATCCATCTTAGAAAAGTGCAATAAAAACCTTTTAAAAGCGCTCCACTTGGCCAGCTGATCAGCTCCATACGCGGTGTAATAGAGTTTTGGCGACACGAAGAAGAGCAATAACGCCCCAACTATTAATGCAGCGCCGAAGAGGAAAAGTTCTCCCCAAATCATCGCTACAACACCACCGACGATCATCAACAAAGAAGGAAGGCAACCGAGATTAAAAGCAGCTTTATCAGTAAAAAATTTCTGCCCCTTGCCAAGGCGCTCGACTGTGCTTTTCCATTCAGCATAAAATTTGTGGAATTCACGTGGTTTCTGTTTCGCAAAATCCTGAATCTGACTGAAAGATATTGATTTTTTTGCATTTACTACTTTTTCCTCTTCACTTTCAGGATTAAATTCCTGATAAACCGGCCCAAAGAGGAACTCAATCACAACTTGATCCACTGAACCTTTAACATCTTCGTTTTTCAATTCTGTGAGCTGAAAATCATCGTTCTTCGCTTTACCAGAGCTATTCACTTCCTGTAGCGGTTCGATCTGCAAGTGCCTGCGACGGGCCAGATCTAAAATTCCCGCTGCCAGCGATTCGTTCTGGATCTTCTTTTTATACCAGAGGTAGCCGGCTACCTCCGGTGGATATTCCCCCGGCAACTCGCGATAGTAGTCGCCCTGATAAGCCTTGCCCTTATTGGCAGCTTTGCGCCACCTACTGAAAAGCCCCAGTCCTACGAGAATAAAGAGCAGCAAGGAATAGAGTGGCTGATAAATTTTCGCCGCTCTGCTTATATTGGATTGTGTTGCCCAGCGTTTTTCTTCCGCAATGATTGAGCCCAAAGCTTCTTTGCCGCTGAGTCTGGTAGATTCCGAAACCAGCTCGCGGGGGAAAACTGCTCTTCCTTCAAGAAATGTCCTGGCCGCTAAAGGCGCCACATACCAGACAACTGTTTCCGGGCTCTCGATCGTCACTTCGCCATGTGCAGGACCATGACCCCAGGCTAAAACCTCTTCATCTGCTGCCCCGGTTGGTAAAGTAAGGGTTACCCTGACACTGCCGGCCGGAAAATCCCATTCCTCTCCGACAAATTTGTAATAAAGCTCCGCCACGTCGTCATGAACAACTATAGCATCGCGGGCTATGTACTCAAGGGTAAAAATCCGCTGCTCATCATAAGCGTCAAAACTCCAGTCAACCATGAAGTAATCCTCGCCGAAGACCCTGATCGCGTATGTTCCAGGCTCTGAAGTAGGAAACTGATCAACCAGGGTATAGTAGCTCGCCCCTTCACGGATATTGATTTCACTATAAGTTTCGATCTCATTGAAATTAATCTTCTGGTCAGCGCCCCGGAACTGACCATTAAAGTTAATCGTTCTCTGCTCAACAACCTTTAGATCTCCATTCGACAGGACTTCTGCCATGATCTCGACATGGTATATCTCCAGGGAACGGGCAACAGCGGGAGCTGCTGTTAAAAGAATAATCAGGACTGCTGTCAGCAGCACCATGACCAGAGGAAATAATAGTTTTTTCAGAATTCTATACATTTCATCGCCCTCCAGCAACCTGCAAAAGCTAAGCACCGTTTTTGTCGGTAAAGCAATTATAACAAAAAAATAGTCGTTTGCTGCAGATCTTTAACCCCGCTTCTGCAAAAACTGATGCCCCATATTGGAAGGAGATTACAGCCCTAAGTCGAAAATATTTAGTATGGAGGATCCTACGATGACGGAGAAGATTAAAATCGGAGTTAGTTCATGCCTGCTCGGTAATCCTGTTCGCTATGATGGCGGCCATAAGCATGATCACTACATAACCGATATTCTGTCCGAGTACTTTGATTTTATTCCGGTCTGCCCTGAAGTGGAATGCGGACTGTCGGTACCCCGCGAAACGATGCGCCTGGTCGGCGATCCCGAAAATCCCCGCCTGCTGACAACCAGAACAGGGGTGGATCTAACCGGGCAGATGCTTAAGTTTTGCGACAAAAAGATTCAAGAGTTGGAAACAGCAGCGCTCTGCGGCTTTATCTTTAAAAAAGATTCTCCAAGTTCAGGTCTCTACCGGGTCAAGGTATACGGGGAGTCGGGCCCGGCACAAAGAACAGGGCGTGGGTTTTTTGCCGCCGCATTTGCTGACCATTTTCCGCTTCTCCCGCTGGAGGAGGAAGGGCGTCTTAATGATGCAACCTTGCGTGAAAACTTTATCGAAAGAGTATTCTGCTACCACCGCTGGAAAGAGTTTGACACCGACCAGGCAGACTACAAAGAACTGATCGGATTTCATGCCCGTCATAAGCTGCAGTTGATGGCGCACAGCCCGAAATTGCTTTCAGCCATGGGGCGTCTTGTCGCTTCCGGTAAAACTTTGCCTGCTGA
>JBFYYZ010000095.1:0-2522 GCA_041309745.1 Bacillota bacterium
GATCGGGTATTTACCGACTGTCCCCGGTTACAGCCTTGATCGTAGTGCTGTCCAGCTCCCTGGTGCTCTTTCTTTTCGCATCCGAAAGCTTGCAGGCGGCCTTGATTGCTCTCGGTCTTCCAGCTATCCCGCTGGTGCCTGTCTCCCAGTCGCAGGGTGTAGTCGGCGCTATATCAGGCATCGCCATTGCCAAAGGCGGAGGCAATGTCAATACCAGGCTGCTCGGCAGAATTGTTGTCGGCTGGCTACTGACTCCGATTTGCGCCGGCATCTTGTCTTTCATTTCGCTCTTTGTAATGCAGAACGTCTTTCTACAAAACGTCGTTTTTTAGACTGAGCCAGTAGAAACATCGCTCACCATTTTCCGGTACTCGGGGTAAAAAAATAGGGTGTTTACTAATGAAAATTTTTATTTCAAGTTTTTTTAAAAAAAAGATGCACCTTGAGCATGAGGTCGAGGTTTACCTCAACTGCATCAATGAGGTTTGCAGTTCCTTTAACTTAGGCGTAAAAAGCTACCTGGAAGGTGATCAGGAAACTTTCAGCAAGTGTTTAGAAGCCACAACACAGGGAGAAAAGAAGGCTGACGAAGTCTTAAAGAACATTAAGTACCACCTTTACGCCAATACCCTTTACCCCGATTACCAGAAAGACATAACCTTAATCTTCGATCAGATGGACAATGTAGCCGACATTGCAAATCAGGTTTTGATTCAGCTCTCTCTGGAAGCCCCCTTCATACCTGTTCAGGTTAAACCGCTATTCAGCGAGCTGGTCGATTATTCCTGCAAAACAACCGGTGAGCTGGTAAATGGGGCGAGGCATCTTTTTAAAAACCGGGTAATGATTGAAGACCATGCCAATAAAGTGTATTTTTATGAAAATGAAGCCAGCCGGATTTTGGAAAGAATTCTGACCAGCGTACACCAGGGAGATTATTTAACAGAGCTGGCTTATAAGAGGCATGTTGCCCTCTTTGCCATGAAAATTCTGGCTGTCGCCGAGCAAGCTTATAAAGTGGCAAAGCGACTGGTTTTTTACCTGATAAAAAGTGATTCCGACAGCTATCACTAAGCATCTGGCACTCTGCCATTTGGTTTATTGCAGAATACCAAAGACCCTGAAGGATTAACCTGACAGGCAGAGAATTATTAAAAAGTAAAATGGTTCATTGGCATCAATGATTAAAACCAATTTTATGGCAGGAGGATAAGCGATGAAAAGTGAACAGTCGGTCCTTAAAATTAGCAAAAAGGCATTTATTCAGTCAGCTATAATTATCCTCGCTCTAATGATTGTAGCCGGTCTGCTGAGCCAGGCCATCCCGAGCGGCAGTTTTGACACTGCAACTGTCGACGGGCGGAGTATAATTGTTCCCGGTTCGTTTCGCTACACCGAGGCCCCCGTCTACCCAGCCTGGCGCTGGTTTACCGCCCCGGTTGAAGTCCTCTGGGGACCAGATGCAGCTGTGATTATCACCATCATTGTTGTTCTGCTGTTGATCGGAGGCGCTTTTGCCCTACTTGAGCGGGCCGGAGTTTTGAAAGCAGTTATCGCCCGCGTCGTATTACGCATGGGTGACCGCAAATACCTTTTAATGGCCGTTGTTGTGCTTTGCTTTATGCTTTTCGGGGCGCTGCTTGGCATCTTCGAGGAGTTTATTATCCTTGTTCCGGTAATGATCGCTCTGGCCTATCTTCTTGGCTGGGATGCCATGACCGGCCTTGGGATGAGTTTGCTGGCGGTTGCTTTTGGTTTTTCTGCTGCCCTGACCAACCCCTTTACCATTGGCATCGCCCAGCGTTTGGCTGAGGTGCCGGTTTTCTCAGGCATCGGCCTGCGCGCCCTAGTGTTCGTTGTAATCTACTTAGTTCTCTGTGTATTTCTGATCCGCTATGCAAAAAAAATTGAGAAGGACCCTTCTCTTTCACCTACTTTTGAGGATGATGAAAACCTCCGGTCGCGCTTCCGTTTGACCAGGGAGGAGCTGTCAGCTCAGGCCAACCCACAACTGAAAGGCGCTTTGGCCTGGTTTTTAGCTTCTCTCGTAGCGATCATCTTAATCAGTATTGCAGCCGCTTTTAACAGCGCCATTTCCGGATTTGCTCTGCCCCTGGTCGGCCTCTTTTTCATGATCGGGGGAGTAGGTGCCGCTTTGCTCAGCGGCATGAGAGTAAAAGAGGCCGCCTCAGTATTCGGCAGTACGGTAGCCGGCATCTCACCGGCAATTATCTTGATCCTAATGGCGGTCAGTGTTAAACATATCATGACCAATGCCCAGGTAATGGACACAATTCTTGATTATGCCGTGCGCAGTATCGGCCATGCTTCGCCATACGGGGCTTCGCTGATGGTTTACGGCCTGGTCCTCTTTCTTAATTTTTTCATCGGTTCAGCCTCAGCCAAAGCTTTTCTGGTGATTCCGATTATTGCTCCCTTGGTCGACCTGGTTGGTGTAACCAGGCAGACGGCAGTCCTGGCCTTTGCTTTCGGCGACGGCTTCAGCAATGTGTTATTCCCGA
>JBFYYZ010000096.1:0-3018 GCA_041309745.1 Bacillota bacterium
GCTCTAAGGTATCAAGGGCTTCCTTAATCATCGGGGCATCAAGGTGGCAGGCCCCGCCTGTGCGCAGCTGCACAGCGCTTATTCCTTCAGCGGCAACTTTATCGGCATCAACCTGCGACTCAATATCGCCTTCGATTACCGCTATTTTATAGCTGTCTTTCAGACGGCGCAGGGTTTCAATGATTAAAGAAGTTTTACCGGCGCCCGGCGAGGCCATCAGGTTTAACATGAAAACTTTGTTGCCTTTTAAATTATCCCTGATTTGCTGCGCCAGATCGCGGTTATCTGAAAGTATCGTTTGTTTTATATCAATCAGCCTTACCTTATCCATTAAATCACCTCAATGTTTTCGATTAAAAATTCATCTCCCCCGGTGAGGGCGGTTTTATCGTTTCCGCATTCGGGGCACTCTATCTTGTCTAAGTGGATATCAGCGCTAAAGCTGGCCTGGCAGGCCTGACAGGTCATTTTTATTGGGATTCTGGTGAGGGTAATTTTTGCCCCTTCGGCTAATGTGCCGGGGCTTAAGTAGTCAAAGTAGCGCTGAATCCATTCCTCTGTTATATCGCGCAGTTCGCCTGCCTGCAGGCTGATGTTGACCACCCGCGTAGCCTGATTATCTTCGGCATATTTTAAAACTATTTTTAGGACAGCTTCGGTAATGGCCAGCTCGTGTATCGGTGTCACCTCATTTCACCCCCACCCCGCCCCTCCCCCCTCAAGGGGGAGGGAGTTTTTGTGACTCTTCCTCAGGGGAGGGAGTTTGTGATTTCTCCAACAAGGGAAGGAGTTTGGTGCCTTCCAACTAAGGGAAGGGGGTTTAGGGCTTCCCGGAAATAGACCGCGGGTGCAGGGCTTTTGTCATTCGCTGCAGACATTCCTCGAGAATACTGCGGGGGCAGGCCGCGTTGATCCGTTCGAACCCATTACCTTCTTCGCCAAAGAAGTAGCCCTGATCAAGAATCAGCTTGGCTTCGTCGTGCATCAGGCGCTCCAAGGCCTGGGGATCCTGGCAGTATGCTCTTAAGTCAATCCAGAGCAGGTAGGTGCCATCAGGGTAAATCAATCGTGCTGCAGGGAGGTTTTCTTTTAAGTAGGAAGCGGAAAATTCAATATTTTGATCAATATAACTTTTAAGCTGGGTCAGCCACTCCTCGCCTTCGTTATAGGCTGCTTCCACTGCTTTAATGGAGAGCGGGTTGGCCAGGCTAATGGCCAGGCACTCTGCTGCCTGGTGGTTCCAGGCTTCCTGCCAGGCGGGGTTGTTGATGATGATGTTAGAAATTTTAAGGCCGGGCATGTTAAAGGTTTTGCTGGGAGAGGTGCAGGTGATGATTTGATCTTTAAAAGGGGAAGCAATTTTTTCGAGCGGATAATGAGTGACACCGTTACGAATCAGGTCGGCGTGAATTTCATCGGCGATAATCCATTTGCCATGCCTGCTGCAGATCTCAACAATTTTTAAAAGTTCATTTGCGCTGAAGACCAGGCCAACCGGGTTATGAGGGCTGCAAAGAATCATCCCCCTGGTGTTTTGATGGGCCATTTTTTGCTCTAGATCAACAAAGTCAATAGAGTAGCAACCATCATTGTATATGAGGGGATTATTGACCACCAACCTGCCGTTGGCTTCAATTTTATTGGTGAAGGGGTAGTAAACCGGACGCTGGATTAAGATACCCTCGCCCGGTTTGGTTAAAATATTGATCAGGACGGCGATCGCCGTTACCACACCCGGGCTGTAGAAGATATTTTTGCTGTCTACCTCCCAGTCAAATCGTCTTTTAAACCAACCGGTAACCGCACTTAAGTATTCAGAGGTGCGGAAGTTACTGTAGCCGAAGATCTGGCAATCAACCCGGTCGCGCAGGGCTTGTACAATCGGTTCGGCACAGGGAAAATCCATATCGGCAACCCACAGGGGTAAAGCGTCCGGGGAAGCAGCGGGGATATAATCCTGGAAGTACTCCCACTTGATGCTGTTGGTGTTTTTACGGTCAACGAGCTGATCAAAGTTATAGGTAACCAAATAAAAACTCACCTCAAATATTTTTTCTTTGTCCGTTATGCTGATGTTACTATTATAGCAGTAAGTATGAAAATTTGTTGTTGTGCTATACTAAATACGAGGCGCTTACCGGTATTCTTCAATCTCTTCCAAAACACACTGTATCTCTGCTTTCTCTTTACGCAAATCGTACTCCATCTGAATGCCTAGCCAAAAATCAGCTGAATTACCAAAGAATTTACCAAGCTTAAGCGCTGTATCAGCAGTTATTCTTCTATTGCCTTTTATTATTTGTGAAATCCTTGTTGCGGGGATAAATGTCGCTTTTGCCAGCTTGTAGGCACTTATTCCCATCGGCTTAAGGAATTCCTCTTCCAGTATTTCTCCAGGGTGTACATTAGGGATATTATCACTATACATATTTGTTGTTCTCCCTCAAATTAATGGTAATCTTTTAATTCAACATCATAGGCATCATTGTTTAACCAAATAAAACATATTCGATACTGTTTATTAATTCGGATGCTCATCGCACCATCAAGATCCCCTGAGAGTTTCTCCAGACTGTTACCAGGTGGGACCAATAAATCATTTAAAGATATAGCCCTGTTGATCATAATTAACTTACGAAAAGCGATTCTCTGAACTTCCTTAGGGACACTTTTTACCCATTGCTGGTTCCATATTTTTTCTGTATTCTTATCAGCAAAGGTTTTAATCATACTATAATAATAACGCCTGGCGTTACTATTGTCAAGCAGGGGCAGGAAAGTAAATAGATTTAGCGAAATTTAAAACAAAGCAAGCAACTGTAATTGAGCGTTTGTTAATTTAAACAACATTGGGGTGTGTAATGAGCAAAAAGATTGCAGCTATCCTCGAGAATAATCCGGTTATACCAGCGATAAAAAATGACGCCGGGCTGCAAGCGGTCCTAAAAACCGACTGTGAAATTGTCTTTATCCTCTACGGCGACATCCTGAACATTGTTGACATTACAAAGGAAATAA
>JBFYYZ010000097.1:0-4228 GCA_041309745.1 Bacillota bacterium
TAGGTTGAAGAGCCGCACTTGGTTCCAGACGCGCTCGCCCAGCAGCATCAGCTTTTTAACATCGTACTTTTCACCCACTGCTGTTTCCAGCAGGCGGGCGTAAGTGACATCTTTAACCCCGTACTGGCCAAAGTCGCACTTGACCAGGGTATCGAGGGCCGCCAGGTAATTTTGCAGGTGTGCGACTATCTTACCATTGTCTTTATTGCCAAGCCGGTCAACCGGTTTGCCTTCGCTTTCGCCTCCGCATTCGTAAAGTATCGGGAAGGCGCGCTGGTGACAGCCGCCGCGATCGGCGGTGGCCAGGGCCAGCCCCATGCCGGGTACGCTGCGCGGGCCCCAGGCCGGGCTCTCCAGCCCCTTTACATGAACGGCAAAGGCATTAGCATCGCCGCCCAGTTCTGCCGCGGCAGCCTTTACCCCACGGGCCAGCAGGTCGCCCAGTCCGCTGCGCGAAGCTACCAGATCGAGCAGGTAGTTAACCGCGTCGGCGTCGCCAAATTTCAGCTCCACGCCGCCGGTATCCTCAGCGGTGATCAGTCCTTTCTGGTAAGCTTCAATGGCAAATCCGGCCACACCCCCGGCCGACATACCGTCTAAGCCTAAGGCGTCGCATTTTTTAACCAGGTAGGCCACTTCGCGGACATTGCTGATCCCTAAGTTACTGCCCATCAGTGAGGCAGTTTCATACTCGACGATGTCTGATACCAGGTGTTTATGGCGGCCGGTTTTGATCAGACCCACCTTGCCGCAGGCAATGGGGCAGCCGGCGCAGGCTACGTTGCGCAGCCAGAAATGCTTTCGCTGCGCTTCGGCGTTCAGGCCGGAAGCTCCTTCAAACTGGCCATTATAATAGTTGTGGGTTGGTAAAAGTTGCTCGTCATTGGCAAAGTCGATCGATCCGGCGGTGCCGTCAATGGTAAAGGAGCGGATCGTTTCGTCATCAACCAGTTCGCTGTAAGCCTGGTCAACGGCATTGGCAAAACCAGTCGGATCAGCCGGAGTTACTGTTTTACTGCCGCGCAGGACCACTGCTTTTAAATTTTTCGAACCCATTACCGCTCCGGTGCCGGCCCGGCCGGCATGGCGGTTAAACTCGCAGTTGATCAACGCGAAGGAGACCAGCTTTTCCCCGGCAGGACCGATACAGGCTGTCTTAACCGTATCGTCGCTCAGATCGGTGCGGATTGCTTCCACGGTGGTAAAAGTATCAAGGCCCCAGATACTCTCGGCAGTCCTGAACGCTACCTTGCTGTCATTGATGTAAAGGTAGCTTGGTTCTGATGCTTTACCGGTGATAATCAGCCCGTCATAGCCGCAGTAGCGGATCTCCTGCGCAAAGTGGCCGCCAAAGTAGGAGTCGGCAAAGGTGCCGGTCAGCGGTGACTTGGTAACTATGCAGCCCCTGAACGCGGGGGCCAGGGTGCCGGTAACCGGGCCGGGCAGAAACATCAGGATGTTTTGTTCAGATAATGGATCGCAGCCGGGCGGTAAAAGGTCGTAGAGGATTTTGGCCCCGAAACCTTTACCCCCGACGAACTTTTTGGCCAGTTCCGGGTTGAGGTCCATTTCCCTGCTGGTTTTGTCACTTAAATTGATATACAGCAGTTTACCCATGTAGGCGCTCACTTTACCGCCACCCCCTTTTTTTCGACCAGCTTCAGGGCTCCGGGCATGCAGTATTTAACGCAGAGTGGGTCCCCCTCACAGAGGTCGCATTTATCGGCCTTGTGGTTTGAGTCAAGCTGGATCATCTTGTCGGGGCAGGCGGTGATGCAGTTGCCGCAACCGGTGCATTTATCCTTGTCGATCAGCACAACACCGGTTTCCGCAACCCTGCTGATGGCCTCAAAGGGACAGGAGTTAAGGCAAAAGGGGTTCTCGCACTGCAAACAGACGATCGGCCGGTTAACCAGATTTTCCCGTTCGCTTAAAATTTTCAGGCGGGCCAGGCGCGGGCTGTAGCCGCCGGCGGCGCGGTTTGAACAGGCCAGCAGGCAAGAGCCGCAGCCAGTGCATAAATCAAACTCGCCTCTTAAGTAGTACATCGGCATACCTCGCTTCTGATAGCGTTACAGTTCATCCACATCTTTGTACCATTTGACTTTGTCGCCGATTTTACTGCGCATTTTCCAGGCCAGAGGCTTTGGTGCTTTTTCTACATAAGCTAAAATTTCTGCAGCCCGATCGGCGATTATATTTTTCTCCCCGGTGTCAAAGAGGTTCCTCTTGGTATTTAAAGCAAGCAGTTTTTGTACGTTGCCGGTCACTGTGCGCCAGAAACCCCATTCCGAAGCTAACACCCCGGCAATGATCGGCGCGTTAATTGTTTCGTGGTCGCTTTCTCCAACCGGGTGTTCTGCCAGCAGCATCATCGTGTCGACTAAGTCTTTTTCGTTGATCTCTACAATCTGCATTTTTTCCAGGAACAGCTCAGCTAAAGGGATCGTCAGGTCATCAACGGCCAGCCGGTTGCGCAGCGGCAGGACATGGCAGAAGTCAAGCTTGTCGAAAAAAATGTCTGAGTGCATCCCCGTTTCCGGATTGTCAAAGACCAGCCGATCGCTGCCGTAAAGGGTGGTGATCATTTCGTCATCCCGGTAGCCCAGCTCGCGGTAGGCTTCGATGATCTGTCGCTGATGCTCGCTGCGGGCTACAAAGTCGGTGTCGGTGAACACGCGGCCCCATTTTTCATGAATATGCCTGTATTCGGAACAGTGCAGGTGAAAAGCCAGCGCGCCGATTAACCGCAGTGGCGCCCCTTTAGTTTCAGCCTGGGCGATTATTTTTTTTGCTTCATCTATAAATTCACCGGCATCTTTCCCAGTATAGATATCCATAAAACTCCTCCTTCATCAAGCTTCTGCCTCAAGCTGCCCCTCTTCCGCGAGCAATAAACGAAAGAGGGGCGCCGGAGGTAGAATAAAACCATTAAGCAATACTGAAAGCCTTTATCGTTAATTTAACCTGAGGTCAAAATATACTTAGTGACCCCTTTTTTGTCCATCTCGATAATTGCCCCGAGCAAGGTGCTTTGTTCATAAGAACTGCCCGGGTTGACGACGAATGTTTTCTTCATCCGCTTGATGCCGCGGCCTTCATGGATGTGTCCGGTCAGGGCCAGTGGAGGCTGGTATTTCATAATCGCATCGCGCACTGCGGTGCTACCGACGGGAATCAGCGAGCGTCCGGCGTATTTAGGCCTTAAGTTTTCATCCAGTTCCGGTGCTTCATCCAGGCCTGAACCAAATGGCGGGGCATGCAGGTTGAAAACACAACGATTGATGTCTTCAACCTTGGAGGCCATAGCTTCGATCTTTTCGGTGATTTCCTCCTCGTTGCATTCGCGATGAGTATCCCAGGGGGTGGGGTTAGACCAGCCGGTGCTGATCATGTTGTAATACCCGTCAAGGTCGAGGATTTTCCCTTCAGCCATGGTAATACTTTTCGAGCTTTCCAGAACGGCGTCAATCTCAAACATATCGTCGTTTCCGGGGCAGACAAAGCACTTGATCCCCGTGCCGGCCAGTTTTTCGTCAGCGAAGGCCACCCAGCGTTCGGCCATATCAAGAACATGTTTGACGAATATATTTTCCACTTTCTCCTGATCGGCATTCAGTTCGTCGAATTCGTCATCAGTCAGATCGAGCGGATAGTAGCCACGGTCGGAGATATTTTTCATCATCTTGGCTTTGCCTTCATCGTCAAGCAGCATTTCTTCCTCGAGGAAGTTTACCTTGTACATCCCCTTGCTGTCGCGGATAAAAGGCACCAGGGCTTTGCCGGTCATATCGCCGCCCAACACCAGGATATCGGCGTTGTAAAACTTGCCGGCATTGATGAACTTTTTCCAACAGATCTCTGAACCGTGAACATCAGTTGCAAAAAAGATGGTAGTCATCCATCAGCCTCCTTTCTTTAATGACTTTATACCATTGTCTTACTCAACCGGGATGCTCTTGTGGATTTCATCCAGATTGATGCCCTGCTTCTTGCGGTAAGCTTTAGAGCCGATGTAAATCAGAATCGATATGGTGTAAAGTACGGCCATGTAGATGTAAGATGTCGGCTCGTTGATGCCGTAGACGGCATCGGTGGCCCACATGTAGAAGAGGAAGAGCAGGAAGGCTCCAAAAATTACTCCAGTTACGGAGATCAACGGCAGACCGAACAGTTTCAGCCGGGCAATCGGTGAGGCCTTGTAAAGCTCAGGATCCTTGTAAGGCAG
>JBFYYZ010000098.1:0-2806 GCA_041309745.1 Bacillota bacterium
GAATACAAGGATTATCCAGCGCTGATTAAGTACCTGAATGCTTTTCGGGATGATGTTCTTTCAAATTTAGCTGATTTCCGCGGCGAAGATGAAGAGCAGCCAAACTCCATGATGTGGTTAAGACGCCAGAGCCAGGAACAGGCTGAAATGCGCTACACTGTAAACTTGCTGGTTGATAATCGTGAAATCAAAGGCGCGCCGCTGGTCTATGAAACAAATCCATCTTATTACAACCTGCTTGGCCGGGTTGAGTATGAAAACCGTTTTGGGATGGTCTTTACCGACTTTTCGATGATCAAGCCGGGCGCTTTGCACCGCGCTAACGGTGGTTATCTGATCTTGCAGGCAAGAGATGTTTTAACCGCCCTGCAATCGTGGGATGTATTAAAAAGAGTATTAAGAACCAGGGAGATCCGCATTGAGAATATCGGGGAGCATTTTGGCCTGGTAGCGATGGCTACCCTGCGTCCACAGCCAATCCCGCTGAACATTAAGGTGGTAATGATCGGCAACCCCTATCTTTACCAGGTCCTATACCACTATGATGAAGATTTCCGCAAGCTCTTTAAGATCAAAGCTGATTTTGATATTGAAATGGAACGTCATAGTGATAACATCAATAAAATGGCCGGCTTTATCTCATATCACTGTAAAAAGCAGGGGCTGCGTCATTTCAACCCTTCAGCAATTTCGGAAATTGTTGAATACAGTACCCGCCTGGCAGAAAAACAGGACAAGCTAAGCACCCGTTTTAACGAAATTGTTGACTTGCTCTTTGAAGCGGATACCTGGGCAGAACTGGACGGGGTGAGAGTTGTAGGCAGAAAACAGGTGCAGAAAGCTCTTGATGAAATGGTCTACCGCTCCAGCAAATACGAGCAGAAAGTGGTTGAAGCGATCAAAGAAAACGTAATCCTGCTCGATCTTAAAGGTTCAAAGGTAGGACAGGTTAATGCCCTCTCTGTTTTGGATCAGGGCGACTACAGCTTTGGTAGACCTTCACGGATCACTGCCGCTGCTTACTTAGGGCGTAAGGGTATTATCAATATTGAACGGGAAAGTGATTTAAGCGGAAAGATTCACAATAAAGGCGTCTTAATCTTAAGTGGTTGCATCGGGCTGCGCTACGGCTCCCAGGTCCCCATTAATCTTACTGCTTCTGTCACTTTCGAACAGTCATATGGTGGTGTTGACGGTGACAGCGCTTCAGCAGCAGAATTAATCTGCATTCTATCCAGCCTGGCAGAGGTTCCCATACGCCAGGATCTGGCTTTAACGGGCTCGGTTAACCAGAAAGGTGAAATTCAGCCGGTTGGTGGTATTAATAGTAAAATTGAAGGGTTTTACCTGGCCTGTAAAACTGTTGGGCTTAACCGTAAGCAGGGAGTGATTATTCCCGAACAGAACAGAAAGAACCTGATGCTGAAAAAAGATGTTGTAGAGGCTGTTAAAAAAGGCAGGTTTCATATTTATGCCATTAAAACGGTTGACGAAGGCATAGAGCTTCTGTCGGGCATAGAAGCAGGTGCAATCAGAAAAGATGGCGCCTTCAAAGAGGGGACCTTCAATCATAAAGTGCTGCAAAAACTGAAGCAGTTCAATGAAGCTTTGAAAAGTGAAAAGGCCGACAGTTCCGGTGCGGATCAAGGAAAGCAGAATAACTAAAAATGAACATTGTCCTGGTTGAACCTGAAATACCACCTAATACAGGAAACGTAGCCCGGACCTGTGTTTTGACGGGAACAAGGCTGCACTTGGTTGAACCGCTTGGTTTTTCGCTGGCAGAGAAGGAGCTGCGCCGCTCCGGTTTAGATTACTGGAAATATTTAGATTTGAAAGTACATAAAGATTTTGATACATTCTTAAATAATCGTGAAGAAGGACGTTTAATCAGTTTTTCCACCGGCAGTGCAAATCATTACCACCGATGTACTTACAGGTCTGACGACTACCTGATCTATGGCTCTGAAACCAAGGGTCTCGACGTAAATATAATTAAAGCTACGGATTTAACACTGCGTATCCCCATGTTGGAACAGATTCCGCGCTCCCTGAACCTTGGTAACTCGGTTGCCATCGTTCTTTACGAAGCCTTGAGGCAGCAGAATTTTCCGGGGATGCGTTGAATTATTTATGACAGGTTCTCTGCCGCTTCAGCTCTGCGCCGGTCCAGGTAATAGTGATAGAGCAAAACTTTTAGGGTGGCGGTAATCGGAATGGCGAGAATAATGCCTAAAACGCCCATCAACTGGGCGCCGATCAGCACAATGACGATAACCGTGAGTGGACTCAGATCAGTTGCCTTGCCCAGAAAAAGTGGCGTAAATAGAAAGGCGTCGAGAATCTGGACGATAATGTAAATCAGGGCTACCAACAGCAGGCCCGGTGTTCCCGGCATCAAGCTCAGCAATAGCGCCGGTATGGCCGCGACAAAAGGTCCGATGTAGAGGATGATATTGAAGAGCCCGGCCATGATTCCGAGCATCAGCGCAAATGGCATGCCCATCAGGGTCAGGCCAAGCCAGGTTAGCAGACCGACAAAAATACACTTCATTAAAGTTCCGCGAATGTAAGCGCCCACTTTTTCATCAATAATACTGAGAATATGGGCGATATTATCCTTGTAGATTTGCGGGAAAAGCAAGGTCAGGTTTTGCCTGGCTTTTTCAATATCGATAACGAGGTAAAAAACCAGAAAAATTAAGGCCAAAACCACCCAAATCCGGGCCAATACGTTCATCGAGAGAGTGGTCAGATTGCGCAGGATGATCTGAATATTTCCCGGAGCCTGGCGGACAAACTGCTG